>JAGPUY010000267.1 GCA_018067265.1 Oceanihabitans sp.
AAATTGTTTGTACTTTTTAATTACTAATAGTGTTGCCATAATTACTAGTAATAGCATCGCTTCATACAATTGTGTTGGGTGCACCGAAATACCATGTGTAGTTGGAAAAATGATTCCGATACTACTATCTGTTGGCGCGCCATAACAACATCCTGCTGCAAAGCAACCTAATCGTCCTATTGCATGCACGACGGTAGTTGTTATTGCAAATATGTCTAACATGGGTAAAACGGGAATGTCACGCCTTTTTAAATACCATATTACATATGGAACAATCACTACAAATGATCCATAAAACACAAATCCGCCTGAAAAATTATTAGACATTAAACTCGGATTTTGCATATATAGCAAAGGATCTTGTAGATAGTAAAACAACTTTCCGCCAACAAAACCTGCAACAAAAATCCCATAGAAAAACCTATTGGAAAGCTTTGTAATCCCTAACTCTTTTTTAGCGCTCCTCTTTGTATAAAGCGCTGCTATTAATGTACCCAATGCAATTAAAGTAGCATAGGAATAGACCGTAACTTGTTCTACACCAAAAAGGCTTGCCAAGAAATCTGGCAGAGAGAAATCAAATAATTTTGGAAACATAGATTGTTTAATGCTTAGTTATCGATTACATTTTTAGGATTAAGGCGCCACATAATCAATGGTCACACATATTTCTCCTTCGCCTAAGGAATTTACAACAACATCCAACCTTAACTCTTCTCCTACTAGAGATCCTGCACGTTGACAAGTTATTGTTCCTGAATAATCTATATTATTTATTTTAATCTCCGGATTAGTATCTACCGCACCTACTGTTAATGCTCTAGTCACAATAAATGTCTGCCCTAGAACAGTGGTATCCCAAACTTCTACAGCCGCTAAACCTGGTCCGTCGTTATTAGGAAAATAATCTGTTTGCAAATCGGATGCTGCAATTTGTGTGTATACATTGCCGTTTGCATCTTCAATAGTAACTCCTTGATAGTTACAAACATTGGTGTTAGGCGCATCGTTATCATCATTATCGCAGTTAAACAGTGTAACTGCAACTACTAGTAATAAAATTATTTTTAGAATTGATTTCATAATTAGAGATTTTTATTTAAGTTATTTTTATTAAATAGAATTAATTTATAATGTCTAAGCCGTATAAATACTTGCCATTTATGGGGTATTCATTAACCGTATCACTTATGAGTTTAATTTCAAAAACGATAGAATTCATGGTAAATGGATTGGTGTAATTAAAATAGAAACTGTCATCACAAGCATCATAAGCCGCATTTATTTGTCTATCTCCTCCAGGAGCTAAAAGCGTATTCGCACTCAAACTAAGACTGTTTGTCAAATCTTTTATTACCGAAACTTGCGGTACACTTCCACTTAGATCTACTTTTAAAAGTTCTAGTGTATAACTACTAGCAATAGTCTCGTCCGACTTTAAAATATAAAGCGTATTATCATCTACATACTCCAGACTTCTATAAAAAACCTTATTGGTGGTTTCGTTATACGTTTCTAAAAGGTCATCGCTCCAAGTATCTGTTGTTTTATTGTAAGTAAGAAGTTTGGTATTCGCTAAATAATACAGCTTGTCTTGATTATTTGATGTGGATTTGAATAGCAATAGTGTAGTTGCTCCAGAATTACTAATATCTACATTTTGAATTGTTTGACCAACAGCACTACCAGACGCGTCAATTATGGTATAATCCGATAATACACTAGAACCAATATAGGTGTGTTTTATAGAGTATAAACTGTTGTCTAGGTATTCATAATTATAACCGCCATTGAAAGTACTTTGCGTTACCGTATTCGAATTGATATTGTACTTAAATATAGCGGGATGATAGGTAAACTGATAGGTGATTTCTCCTGTATTCGGATTTATAGCAGATAGCATTTCACTTAACGGTCCTCCAGTCGCATTATTTAATGCATTTCCCGAAGTAAGCGCCATTGGCGTCGAGAGCACGTTGGATTTTTCGTATTCAAAAATATCAAAAACACCAACCGATGAATCTGGGACATCTACAGCCATTGTGTAAAACTTAGCATCACAAACGGTTGTGACATCATTATCTTCGTCGGAATCACAACTACTAATAAAAGCAGCTATTAGCATAGTAAAGCATGCTGTTTTAATTGTTTTCATAATATATAATTATTGTTTTACAATTTTTTTTGTGGAAACACCTTCCTTCGTTCGTACTTGTAAAAAGTATAAACCGTTAGATAGATTGGAAGTATTTAAGGTATTCTCTCCTTTTTGAAGTTGTCCTTGTTTAACAACTTGCCCATTTACAGTTATTAAACTATAATTAGCAGCTTCTTGTATGGATACAGTAAGACTATTATTTACTGGATTAGGAAAAGCATTAAAACTACTTTTAAATACTTCGGAAACACTCAAGCTACAATTTGCATTAGATACTTCTATTTGATAAGGAAGCACACTGTAGTTCGCATTGTTACTTTCTATTTTGACATAATAGAAGCTACTCAATGGAGAATAAACGTATCTGGTTAACGGATCGGAACTAGTTACATAAAATGGTGGTGTTGTTTGTTGATAACTATCAAAAAAGGTTACTTTATAGGTTAAACCTACTGGAATATTATTTATTTTAACTTCCGTGCCAACACCTGCCTCTAAAGGGAATGTAAAAAAATCTACATCGCCTGGCGCTCCAATAGTAGGATTATAAATATTACAAAGTGGAATATTTACAGCTTCTGCAAAACTATCATTAGGTTCGTAGTTATCATAAGCTGTTGTTGCACAATCTTCATTAAAACCAGTTTGCGCATCTACATTGGTCCAATTTGTTGTACTCCAAGCTGCATCATCTACTTGAATACAAGTTAAGTTTGGGTTATTTCCTGCTTGAAATAAAACAAAATTGGTATTGTTTCCATTTTTAACATTAAGACTGGTTAGCAGGTTATCTCCAGATCTAAAGTCTATTAAATTAGAAAAACCAGAAGCATCAAAACTTGTTAATTGATTGTTGTTAATTAATAAATCGGTTAACAGACTGGAATTATTAATCGTTAAGCTCGAAATCTGATTTTGACTACATGACAAATACGTTAAGTTCGGGTTTAATGTAACATCTAAAGTTGTTAAAGCATTGCCACTACAATTTAGCGTTGTTAAATTTATATTGGAAGACACGTCTAAAGTAGCAATGGAATTGGTATGGCAATACAAGAATTCTAATGCTACAAAATCTTCTATTCCTGTCATATCAACTATACCTTGATCTTCTAAATCTAAAGTGGTTAATGCGTCTATATTTGCTGTTGGTACATAATCATCCAAAGGACCAGAATCATGACCTAGTGCAATTAAGCGTGCTTCAAAATTATCATCTGGTACGTAAGTTAATGCAGGTGATACTATTGTAGTCGTATAAGTATTTGTAACCACAGCAGGATTAAAATCGAAATAAATACTAGCAGTGGCGTCAAATACATCTCCAACTGCAACTGTACTTTTAGATTTTATTTTATAAAAAATCCAACCATGACTATTAGGTTCGTTAGTTGTTGCATCGTCTAAATTAATATTATTAAAAGTATACGTCAGCTCATTTCCGTTCGCAACAGTCGTTGTATACGCATGTGAAGCAGCAAGTGGCTGAAACGTAGCCCAATCTAAATCTGCGTCTAAATCTGTTTTAACAGTAATATTTACAGCAGAAGCTGTTCCTGTATTTTGAAAACGGATTCTATATGTTAAATCGTCCCCTACTTGTGAAGGTGAAATTTCAATACCTTCCATACACAACACATCATTAGGGTCATAGCCATTTACCACCGTTTGATTGAAATTAATAATATTATTAACCGGATTAACATCTGAAGTTGGCGTAATGTTTCCTGTGAAACTTAAAACATCTCCACTATTTACAGTAGGAGGCGATAGTACGTTAAATGAAAGTGTAATATTTCTAAACTCTAAAGGTGTTAAATTGCTATAAGACCAAGTAATAGTGCCGCCTGTTACACTTGTTGGTAAAACGGATGCTGAATTAGTAACATATGTTAGTTTAGAGTTATCAAAATTTAAAACAAGAGACGCACTTCCTGTTGTAATATTTCCATTATTTCCATAAATTAAGTCATAAGAAGCAACAAATCCAGGTCTAGCTACATTTTGACTTACTAATTGTGCTTGCACTTCTACTCCATTAATACTACTAGTCAAACAGAAATCGTTATTTATATAAGACGTAGATGAAGAGCTAATGGTTAAATTAATTCCATTTGGAGTAGCAACTATATTACCATTATTAACAGGTTCTATTAAAAAATTACCTGAAGTATTTGGTAAAATAAAATTATAAACACCATTAATGGTAGCCGTATATGCCGAAGAGTTATCACTTAAGTCTGTAATTTTAATCGGAAAATTATTCAGCATATTATTATTATTAGTACAACCAGCAGTATTTACATTACCACTTACTGTTATGGGATTATAAGCTCCTAATTCGACGCCATCTAGAAAAAACTGACAAGAAGGAATTGATATTCGTAATTGGTAATTTCCTGCAGGCAAATTAGCAAACACTAACGAACTATGCTTAGGACTTGGCCAATCGGTACAAGTACCTGTAAC
This sequence comes from Oceanihabitans sp., assembly GCA_018067265.1. Classification (GTDB taxonomy): domain Bacteria; phylum Bacteroidota; class Bacteroidia; order Flavobacteriales; family Flavobacteriaceae; genus Oceanihabitans. The sequence continues at coordinate 4,628 of JAGPUY010000267.1, forward strand.
TGTATTTATGGAAGTTGCACTAATAACTGCACTATTAGAATCTACTAACTCAAATATAGCAGCAGTTCCACTATATATAACTGCATATTCTAATTCCAACTCATAATCTCCAGATAACCCAACACTAAAAACGGAAGAGGTTATCGTTGTTGCTGGATTCCCTAAATTATCTACAAACATAGATTGGCATCCTCCATCAAACCAAGATTTGGTAGCGGGTGTTGAAGCAACAGACCAAAAACCAATATCTAAAGCATCGTTAAATCCGCCATTTGGAATTAATACCGTTTGTGCTTGTGTTACACTTACAATGAACATAGCAAGTAATAGTAGTGTTTTCTTCATAATTCTTAAATTTTAAATATTAAAAAAAGCTTCGTTTTTTCGCTTTCTATTTCTATATCCAAAAACGATGCGAAATGTTACCCCTTTTTCAACTAAAAAAAGAATCGCCAGCAAAAAAGGCTGTTTTCTCACTGACGATTTACTTTACGGAGTACTGATTAATAGCAGGCGCAAAATACCATGTAATAAAAGGACTACACCCAACCATTCAACGAACGGTCGTTTTCGCGTATGGAAAGAACCCTTTCATTCCATGAACAGATAATTTGTGCCATTATAAAAAACGACTTATGTTTGTAATTATATATTTGAAACTATGGAACAACAACTTTTAAACCTATTAATGTATATTATTCCTGCTTTAGTAACAGGAGCAATTGCGTACTTGTTTTTTAAAGAACATGTAGAAAACGAAAACAACCGAAGAACCTTTTTAATGCATAAAGAATTGCAAAAAGAATCTTTCCCGTTACGCTTACAAGCCTACGAACGTTTAACCTTATTTCTAGAACGAATCGTTCCTGCAAAATTACTTTTAAGAGTGAATCCAACATCTTCCAATAAAGAAGATTACGAATCTTTATTGATAGCTTCCATAGAACAAGAAATGGAGCATAATTTATCGCAACAAATCTATGTTAGCGATGCATGTTGGAACGTTATTAATGCTTCCAAAAATGCAACTATTCAGTTAATACGAAAAGCTGCATTACTGGAAAAAACAGATTCTGCCAACAAACTTCGTGAAGTTATTTTAAGCGAAATGATGGAAGGCCACGCACCAAGTCATGCTGGCTTATCTTACATTAGAGATGAAGTAAGTAAAATGTTTTAGATTTACTAATATTTTACGGCAACGGTACTAGATTCTTTTCCATGCTTGGTTTCTGCATATAAAAAGCCATCCAACCACCAAGCAGTCATTAGTTTTTTACTGAAAATTAAAGAGTTTTCGGTAAGCTTTGTTGGTGTATAATATAAATTCAGTTTTACGTTTCTATGTTTTGCTGCTAATTTACCAATAGCAATATCACTTTTTTCTACCTGATCTAATAAGTGACCAAATAGATTTAACATTAGTGAAAAAGGATTTTTACCCAGCACCTTGTTATACTCCATATTTTCACTTTCTAAAATAATGGCATCAATCTCTGTTGCGCCGCGAGAAACCGCTTCACGTATAGGTACTACACAGCCAAAAGCACCATCTGCATACTCAAAACCATCCACTTTTGCTAGTGACATAAACGGAATATAATTACACGAGATCCATATCCAATTACAAAACTCTTCGTAACTATAGTCTTTAATAGACTTATACTCTACTCTATTCTTAGAAAGGTTAGAAACAGTTACCACCACATCTTTTCCACTTTTTCTAATCGCATTAAATTCCTGTTCCGTAAAATTTCGCTTTATATGTCTTCGCAAACTCTTACTCTCTCCAAAAGTTCTTTTTCGCTTAATAAACTGCCAAATAGAATTCACATAATTAATAGACACATATTCTCTTCCATCCTTTTTATGCTGCACAAAAGGGTTGACACTAAAAATATTATGCTGACTCACATTAGTAAACATATCGTAAAGCTTACCAACATCATGTAACGCCAAATGTGGCACTAATAAACTTCCTGTAGAAGTCCCCAAATACATATCGTACTCGCGCTTTTCGTGTTCTATTAAATATTGCGCTACGCCACCCGCAAAAGCACCTTTACTTCCACCTCCAGATATTACTAATGCTCGCATTAAATTATTTTTAGTTTGTTATTTTTCGTTTTCTTTATTTCTTTGGGCAAAAGCTTGCGCAAACTTTTTCAATCTCCAATTATGATGTTGCTCCGCTTCTTTATAATGCTTTAAGACATCGTCGTTTACGATTTTCAAATTATCTAAAAACGAAAACGCCTGCATCCTTATCTCATAATTATACACTGGGGACGTATATGCAACCAACTCCTTTAAATGCGCTTTCTTTTCCTCTGCCGCATAATCTGGAGTCACCAAAGATAGCGTTAACCAAAGCAATCTCACGTTTTTATTAGGCATACCAATAACATGCTTTGTTTCCTCTAAATATACGCTTCTTTCTTCCGGAAAGTTAGTCCAAAGGTTATATAAAGCAGTTTCTATAGTTACATACGATGTATCTGTTAAAAGGGATTCGTAGTCTTTCTTTAATTCGGAAGGAATCTCTACAATACTTTGCGCTATTGCTTGCCTTACTTTAATACTGTTTTTAAATACTTCGGAAGTAATT
>JAGPUY010000269.1 GCA_018067265.1 Oceanihabitans sp.
TTAGAATTATAATTACCAAACACAAGCTTTTACTACCCATACATTACCACAACACCAAGACTAATAAGCCGTTTCTGCAAATATTTTATAAACAAAACAAATTTCAGAGTTTGTTAGGATTTAGCTCGTCTAAAATGCTAATTCCCTAATATATCTCACCTTTTTTTAACATGTATGTTTTTTGTAAAGGTTTAATTTGTTGATTTAATAACATTTAACATTAATTTTATAAAATACTTCAATTATAAAGTTTAGTAACTTATGCTAATCCTTTTTTTGATAAAAATAAATGACCAACTTAAAATAATATTAGAATGAAGAACAATCTTATTAAACTAGTCTTTTTCTTAATCACATCGTCCGTATTTACTCAGGTAAATACGGTAACTGTTCAAAACAATAGTGACGGTATGAAATTATTAGTAAATGGAGAAGACTTCATGATCAATGGAATGAATTGGGGCTATGTTCCAATTGGTAAAAATTATGCTTACAGTTTATGGAAGCAACCTGACGAAGTTATTAAAGCGGCATTAGACAAAGAAATGGGGCTCCTTAAAAACATGGGAGTGAATGCAATAAGACAGTATACAGGTATACAACCGAAGTGGATTCAATATATCTATGAAAATTATGGAATTTATACCATGCTTAATCACTCCTTTGGGCGATATGGTTTAACCATAGATGGCGCTTGGGTTCCAGTAACAGATTATAGCGATGAAAAAACGCAAGACATTTTATTAAATGAAGTAACACAAATTGCAGAACAATATAAAAACACACCTGGTTTATTAATGTTTCTATTAGGAAACGAAAACAATTACGGTTTGTTTTGGGCTGGTGCAGAAACTGAAGATCTTCCAGACGAAGAAGAGAAAAGAAAAGTTGTTGGCGAAAAACGTGGAAGACCAATGTATAAACTCATGAACAAAGCTGCTGTTAAAATGAAAGCTATTAGTTCATCTCGCCCAGTGGCAATATGTAATGGGGATTTATTATTCTTAGATATTATTGCCGAAGAATGTAAAGATGTAGACATATATGGAACAAACATGTATCGTGGTATTTCTTTTGGTGATGCTTTTGAGGAAGTTAAAACCAAATTAAATAAACCTATTCTTTTTACAGAATTTGGTGCAGATGCATTTAACGCAATAAATAATGATGAAGACCAAGAATCTCAAGCATATTATATGGTTGGAAATTGGAAAGAAATATATCAAAATGCCGCAGGATTAGGAAAAGCAGAAAACTCTATTGGTGGCTTTACCTTTCAGTTTAGCGATGGATGGTGGAAATATGGACAGACAAAAAATTTAGACGTTCATGATAACAATGCTTCCTGGGCAAATGGAGGATATCCAAGAGATTTAGCACCAGGTGAAAATAATATGAATGAAGAATGGTTTGGTATCTGTGCAAAAGGGCAGACAAACGAAAGAGGTCTTTATGATTTATACCCAAGAGCTGCCTACTATTCTTTAAAAGAAGCACATCAACTTAATCCATATATTGATGGCGTAGATTTAGATTTTATTAGCAACCATTTTAATAATATTAATTTAATGGATGCCGTTTTAAGAGCTCGTGGAGATAAAGCTGCATTAAAAGGAGCAAGTAGCGGTAAAATTAGATTTAGTAATTTAAGAGCAGAATTTACAACCTTTAATACCGGTGGTTCGTTATTAACAACACCAGAAAACCCAGATTCTGAAAATCCAAATACAACACCAAGTCAATTAGGTTTCGATCACATGCAATCCTACTATATTGGCGTTGAGGCTAACCCTACTCCAAACATGAGGGCTAATGTTAACATCAACATACTAGGAAATATAGCAACAAACCCAATAGACGAAATTTTTTACGAAAACAGAGGGCAATCCAGAACAGTAAACACAGAAGAGGGCAATCTAAATCTTACAGATTTAAATAGAGTGCAAGTATATAATGCAGAGTTTGAATGGAATGGTAAAGCAGCCGACGTTAGAGGTTTTTATAGAACAGGACATTATCACTGGGGTTACGAAGGTGATTTCTTCGGGTTATATCCTGAAGCAAATTATGGGCCAAATCTAGATATCTATAATGGCGAGATTTCGGGTATAGAAATAGATGCTAAAAAAGCTTTAAAAGGACTAAAAGGAGCTTTCGGGCCACAATTATGGTGGGGAGCAAATCCTGCATTTCTATTAAAATATAGTAGAACAATTGGAAAATTTGATGCTACCGTAGTCTATCATGAAGATATTGATGATATTGGTGAAGCAGTAACTTCTATAGCTGTGCCATTACCAAAAACACGTAGAGCAACATTACATGTAAAAAGAGATTTTGGTGATATCGGTGTTGAGTTGGGTGGTATTTGGAGTGGACAACCTTTAAACGGTAGAGAATTTCAATTTGCAGAAGGAAAATCTGGAAATTATATAATCTACACAGACCAAGTTAATAACGAAGACAACTGGGGAGCCAAAGCAAAACTTACCTACCAAAAAGGACGTTTTAACTGGTATGGGCAAGGTGCTGTAATGGGATTAGTTGCTAATGGTGGCGCAGACCAAACCCAAACATATACAGGCTGGAGATTAAAAGACACAGGAAGCGGTAACCAATCTAACTTTCTTTCTGGTTTTACTTATTCTGTAGGTAATTTTCAAATAGCGCCCAATTTTTTATGGCAAAAACCTATTGTAGCCGCTATGCCTAATGATGTTACTGGAACTGGTAGATTAAGAAATATACAAGACGACCCATTTGCGGTTAGATCCAATAGAGAAACAACAGCTGGCGAACTTTTATTGACTTACGATCCAACTCCAGGAACTTGGATGTATGAATGGGATAATGATAGAGCAGAAGACGCAAAATTTGCATTCAACCTAGGCTTTGTTTATCGCCATCATCCAACCGCTCAAGATGCTGCAATAGGTTTCTTAGCAGATAGAACATCCTTTGCATTTCCTAATGCTGCACCAGCTCAAGATTTATGGGAAGCACATAGCAGAATCGTTTCTAAAGTAAATCCAAATTTAGGACTTATCGCAAACTTTTATGCAGGAAACGGACAAGCAAACGGTAGTGACGAACGATTAATTAACCGCTTTGGAGGAGATGTTAGAGTTATTTATAATAAAATAAAAATCGTACACGAATTCAAAATAAATGACTGGGGACCATTTGATTACCATCGTGATTTTAACCTTACCTATCCTGTACAAACAATGTTGGATATATCTACAACTTTAGGAAAACCAGGATGGTTTATTTTACCAAATACAAAAATTGGTGTTCGTGGTACTTGGCGTTCACTAGATGAAAACTCACCAAGATACTTGCCCAACCAAACATCTTCAGAATTTGCTACCTCACCTACCCTAAGTACCGTTGGATTTCCAAATGGTTCTGAATGGGAAATAAGAACATACATACACATTAACATTGGAAAATAAAAAGCAAATAGACATGAAAAATAGCACACACACTTTTTTAAAAAAAACAGTCTTTTTAGGACTCCTTTTTATAACAATATTAGGTTGTGAAAGAGATATATCTACCGATGTAGAATTTGCAACGTATCCTTCAAACGGAGATGTTTTTATTGATGGCTTTGTTGGCGGTTTAGATTACTTTCCATTTACAGGTTCTTTTCTAGAAGCTTTTTCTGTCGAAACAGCGGAAACTTTTCAAGGATCGGCGTCCATGCGTTTCGACATACCTAGTTTTGGAGTTAACTATGGAGGAGCAACTTTTCCAAGTTTAGCACCAAGAGACTTGTCTGGATTCGATGCGCTAACATTTTGGGCAAAAGCCTCTCAAGGTGCAGATATTAACGAAATTGGTTTTGGTATTGATGGTAATACAGATAATAAATACCAAGTTACAGTTCAAAATTTGCAAATATCAACAGTTTGGACTAAATACATTATTCCAATACCAGATGCTTCAAAATTAATTGAGGCAGGTGGCATGTTTTGGTATGCAGAAGGTGCTGAAAACGCTAATGATGAAGGTGGTTACACTTTTTGGATTGACGAATTAAAATATGAGAAATTAGGTGATATTGCGCAACCAAGACCTGCTATTTTTAATGGTCAAGATATTGTACAAACCGCATTTTTAGGAGCACCAATTCCTGTAACAGGTTTAACACAAACTTTTAATTTAGGATCTGGCGCTAACCAAACAGTACTCGCTGCTCCTTCTTATTTTACATTTACGTCGTCAAATATAGATGTAGCATTAGTAAGTGAACTAGGTGTTGTAACTATAGTTGGTCAAGGTAACTCGGTAATTACAGCCAGTATTAACGGAGTTCCAGCAGAAGGATCTTTAACCGTTAATTCTGGGGGTAGTTTTGATTTAGCTCCAACACCTACAAGAGATCCAAACACTGTAATTTCTATTTTTAGTGACCATTACACTAATGTCCCTGTAGACTTTTATAATGGATTTTGGGAACCTTTCCAAACAACAACGTCTGCAGATTTTATAGCAAGTGGCGATAATATTTTAGGGTATTCAAACTTTAATTTCGTTGGGACTCAATTCGCTAATCCTACTATAGATGCAACAAACATGAATTTTTTACATGTAGATATTTATATACCTGATGGATTACCATCTTTATTTGACTTTTTAATCTCGGTTGTAGATTTTGGGCCAGACGGAGTAGATGGTGGTACAGATGATACTAGACAACAAATATTTATAAGTGCTTCTGATGTTCAAGCAGACACATGGGTTTCATTAGATTTACCTATAACCTTGGCTGATAGAGACCACTTAGGGCTTATTATATACGAGAATATTAATTCTGCGACGTTAACTGATTTTTATTTAGATAACGTTTATTTCTACGAATAATAATTAAAATATAAACTAAAAAATGATGTATAAAATTAATAATAAAAAAGGGTTTGTTAAAGCTGTTTTCATGTCTTTTATAACACTAGTAATTTTAACCACTACAAATTGCTCAACAGACGAAACACAAACTGTTGCAAACTTTACAGAACTTGTTATGCAGGACGAGTTTAATACAGATGGAGCACCTAATAGCGCACTTTGGAATTACGATATAGGAAATGGTGTTAACGGTTGGGGAAATAATGAGTTAGAATATTATACAGACCGAACAGAAAACGTAAAAGTAGAAAACGGCTATTTATTAATAACCGCAAAAGAAGAGCAATTTAATGGTTCATCCTATACCTCTGCAAAACTTACAACAAATGGTCTATTCGAACAAGCTTATGGTCGTTTTGAAGCTAGAATAAGATTGCCTTACGGTCAAGGTATGTGGCCAGCATTTTGGCTACTCGGTGCTAATTGCGACGAAGTTATTTGGCCACAATGTGGCGAAATAGATATTATGGAATATCGTGGACAAGAACCCACTACAGTTCATGGAACTGTTCATGGACCTGGTTATTCTGCAGGAGATGCCATAACAAAATCGTACTCTTTAGAAAACGATCGTTTCGATACAGGTTTTCATGTTTTTGGTATAGAATGGACATCAGAATACATTAATTATTATGTAGATAATAAATTATACAATCAAATTACACCAGCAGATGTACCTGGCGAATGGGTTTTTAATCAACCATTTTACATTATTATCAATCTTGCAGTTGGAGGAAACTATGTAGGTTATCCTAACTCCGAAACTGTTTTTCCACAAACCATGTTAGTCGATTACGTAAGAGTTTATAAAAATAGCAATAACTAAAAAAATAAGAATTATGAAACAATTATTCAACAAAACTAAAAGTATTTTAATACTAGTTTTAGCCCTTTCGTTTTTAGGATGTGAAGAGGATGATGGTATCTTACCTCAAATAGAAGCCGGTTTTACACACACGATTAGTGAAAACTCGAATACAGTTACTTTTATAAACGTATCTACAAATGCAACATCTTACTCGTGGGATTTTGGAGACGAAACTACTTCTAATGAAGTAAACCCAGTTAAAGTATATCCTAATGGTTCTTATACCATTGTTCTTACAGCTTCAAATTCTGCTGGCGCTTCAGATACTTTTACAGACACAATAACTTTTTTAGATGCAGAAATTCCGTTAATTACCTTAATAGGTGATGCTACAATAAATGTGACCTTAGGAGATACTTTCACAGATCCTGGAGCAACAGCTCTTGATGATGTCGATGGAGAAATAACCGCAGATATTGTTGTTGGTGGTGACACCGTGGATACGGCTGTAGAAGGTAGCTATGTAATTACTTATGATGTCACTGATGCTCAAGGAAATGATGCAATACAAGTTACAAGAACGGTTAATGTTGCTGCCATTGCTTGTACTGCAGAAACGGAAGGTTCTTTAAGTGCTTCAGATTTAAATATAACATTTATGACAGATCCAACCTCTAGTATTATTTCTGATGGAGGTACTTTTAGTTGGGTGGATAATCCAGATTTAGAAAATACTGTAAATGCTACTTGTAAAGTTGCACAAATAACTAAAGAAGGAATTAATCCATGGGATAATACACAAATTGATTTAGATGCTAAACTAGATTTTAATACAAATACAGGTTTAAAAATTAAAGTATGGTCACCATTACCGAATACAGAAGTTAGAATTAAACTAGAAGAAATTGGAAATCCATCTAATAATGTAGAGCAATTTTTAACAACATCTGTCGCTAATGGTTGGGAGGAACTAACTTTTCCTTTCACTAGTGCAGAAAGTAATAGATTTAATAAAATTGTAATGTTTTTCGACTTAAACGCGAATAATACAGATACTTATTATTTTGATGATTTAATGCTTTACGGAACTGGTTCCGGTGGAGGTTGTGTTCCAGAAACTACAGAATCCATTGCAGCTAGTAATCTAAATATCACATTCCAAACGAATACACCTGGGGTAGTTGAAGATAATACAACTTTTACATGGATAGATAATCCAGACTTTAGTGGATCTGTAAACACTTCATGTAAAGTAGGTCAAGTAACAAGAGCAAATAATTCCCCTTATGACAATATACAAATTGATTTGGCCGAAAAATTAGATTTTAATACCTCAGATGGTTTAAAATTGAAAGTTTGGTCTCCAATTCCAAATACTCCAGTTTTACTAAAACTAGAAGAAATTGGCAATGCTGGAAATTCGGTAGAAATAACAGCTACTACAACTGTTACTAATGGCTGGGAAGAATTAACTTTTGATTTTGCAGCAACAGCAACACCACAATTTAATAAGATGGTAATTTTCTTCAATTTTAATGTAGCAGATGCTAGTACTTACTACTTTGATGATCTAAGATTATATGGGTCTGGAGGAACAAGCTCTGGAACATTCGACCTTACCCAAACAATTGATTTTGAATCATCTGGATTTGGCGCTAATTGGGCTTGGAATGTATTTGAGAACGATTCTAATCAACCATTAGAATTTGTGAATAATCCTGCTCCTTCTGGAATAAATACATCTTCTACAGTTGCAAAAATTACAGCGTTACAAGCTGGACAACCATGGGTTGGTACTGAAACAGCACATGGACAAATGGGTATTACATGGGATCTTTCAAGCTCTAATGCTATTATCAAAATTATGGTTTACAAAACAGTAATTAGCGATGTTGGAATTAAATTAGTAAATCCTGCAGGTGGTGCTCAAGAAGAAATAAAAGTACCTAATACACTAATTAATCAATGGGAAGAATTGACATTTGATTTTAGTAGTCGTATTGGAAATGGACTAGATGGATCTACAAATATAGACCAAATAGTTGTTTTTCCTGATTTTAATTTAGGAGGAAGAACATCAGACAACGTAGTATATTTTGATAATATCACATTTAATTAAAAGACTAGAATAGGCACGTTACATATTAATACGGTCTTAATTTGTATTAAGATCGTATTATTTTTTACCACAGAAACCTCAAGCTAAAGACTTATTAATCAACCAAAAAGAGAAGATATTGTTAATGGAAAATGCAATAAATATTTTAGAAAAAACAAATACATCCATGCAGCAAGTTGTTATAGATAACGATACCTATTTTAAAATTTCTAATAGTGATGCGATGCGACCCTTTTTTATGAGTATCGTAAGTCATTCAAACCATTGGATGTTTATCTCCAGTAACGGAGGTCTTTCCGCTGGAAGAAAAAATAGCGAGTATTCGTTCTTCCCTTATTATACGGATGATAAAATTACAGAATCATCCGAAATAACAGGAAGTAAATCCATTTTTATAATAAACTCTAAAAATGTTTGGGAACCATTTTCTATTCGACAAGAAGGTGTATATAAAACGACCAGAAATCTGTATAAAAACGTGTATGGTAATAAAGTAATCTTTGAGGAAATAAATCATGACTTACAAGTTTCGTTTAGATACCAATGGAACTCTAGCGACAAATTTGGTTTCGTAAAAAAATCAGCTTTTTTTAATAATTCTAATTCTAAAATTACAGTATCCATATTAGATGGCTTTCAAAATATCATGCCATTTGGTGTACCTTCCGACACACAAATAAAAGCAAGTAATCTAGTAGATGCTTATAAAAAGAGTGAACTGGAAAAAGAATCTGGTTTAGGTATTTATGCCTTAAGTGCAATCATTGTAGATAAAGCAGAACCTAGTGAAGCTTTAAAAGCAAATATCGCTTGGTCACTTGGATTTGAAACACCTAAGTATTTATTATCTTCTTTACAACTTAATGATTTTCGACACAAAAAAACACTTCAAGAAGAAGTAGATGTTAGAGCAGAAAAAGGAGCTTATTTTATTAATAAAACCATAGAAGTCGATTCAAACTCTAAAAAAGAATGGATGCTTATTGGAAATGTAAATCAAACAATAAGTGCTATTCATGCCATTTCTGAAAAAATAAAAAACAACAGTAATCTAGAAGAAATCGTTCAGCAAGATATAGAAGCTGGAACAAAAAATCTTTTAGAATTAGTAGGTACTTCCGATGGAATACAACTTGGTGATAATAAATTAAGAAATACGAGACATTTCGCAAATACACTTTTCAATATTATGAGAGGTGGTGTTTTTGATGATAACTATCAAATTGAAAAGTTTGATTTTGTAAAATACATATCAAAAGCCAATAAAAAAGTAGCAAAAAAGAAAGAAGAAATTTTAAATAATTTACCAGAAGTATTTAATGTAGATTTTATTAAAAATATTGCAGACAAAGATGAAGATCAAAACTTCAAAAGACTTTGTTACGAATATTTGCCATTAAAATTTAGTAGAAGACATGGAGATCCTAGTAGACCTTGGAACAAATTTTCCATCAATACACGCAATGAAATTGATGGCTCTAAAATATTAGATTACGAAGGCAACTGGAGAGATATCTTTCAAAACTGGGAAGCACTGGCACTCTCCTACCCTGCTTTTATAGAAGGCATGATTCACAAATTTTTTAATGCAACAACCTTTGAAGGTTATAATCCGTACCGAGTAACGAAAGATGGATTTGATTGGGAAGTAATTGAAGAAGATGATCCATGGTCTTATATTGGGTATTGGGGAGATCATCAAATTATTTATTTGTTGAAGTTTTTAGAGTTTATTGAAAACCATTATCCAAAGAAATTATCCAGTAGTTTTACACAAGATTTATTTGTGTATGCAAATGTGCCTTATAAGATTAAAAGCTATCAAGACACCTTAAATAACCCGAAAGACACTATAGATTTCGATTATGATTTAGACCAAAAAATAAACGAAGAGAAAGAACGATTAGGCGCAGATGGAGCATTATTAAGAGACGAAAACTTCTTTATTTACAAAGTCAATTTAATAGAAAAACTATTAGCAACTGTCTTAGCAAAAGTATCCAACTTCATTCCAGAAGGCGGTATTTGGTTAAATACACAAAGACCAGAATGGAATGACGCTAACAATGCTTTGGTTGGTAATGGTGTTTCCATGGTTACCCTTTACTACCTAAGAAGATTTATTAATTTCTTTGAGGATATTGTAGCAAATTCATCCGATGAAAAATATAACGTTTCCATAGAATTAACAGCCTTTTATAATTCGGTTATAAATACCTTAAGTGATAACCACAACGTGTTGTCTGGTAAAATTTCAGATACCGATAGAAAAACCATTTTAGATGGTCTTGGAAACGCAGGAAGTGACTATAGATTACAGATTTATAAAGCTGGTTTTTCTAGCGATAAAGAACCTATTTCGAAGGCTGGTTTATTAGCATTTTTTAATCTCCTAAAACAATATTTAGATCATACAATTACAGCAAATAAAAGAGCAGATAACTTATATCATGCTTATAATTTAATGACTGTGAAAAAGGATAAGGAAATTTCTATATCCTATTTACCTGAAATGTTAGAAGGACAAGTTGCTGTATTAACTTCTGGGTACCTAGAACCAAAAGAAGCTTTAAGTTTATTAGATGCTTTAAAAGCAAGTGCTCTTTTTAGAGAAGATCAGTACAGTTATATTTTATACCCAAATAAAGAATTACCACGATTTGTAGCTAAAAATAATATACCAACTGCAGCAGTTGAAAAATCAAAATTATTACAGCAACTTCTGGCAGATGGAAATACCCAGGTTATAGAAAAAGATATTTTAGGTGGCTATCATTTTAATGGTAATTTTAATAATGCGGAAAGTCTAAAAACTGCGTTAAGCGAACTTCCTAAAGAAAAATACCAATCCCTAATTGAAGATGAAAAACCCTTAGTATTAGACACCTTCGAAAACATGTTTGATCATAAATCCTTTACAGGAAGATCTGGAACATTTTTTGGCTACGAAGGTTTAGGTTCTATCTATTGGCACATGGTTTCTAAACTACTTTTTGCGGTTCAAGAAAACTGTTTATTAGCGGTAAGTAAAAACGAAAACGAAGAAGTTACAGGGAGATTATTAGAGCATTATTACGAAATAAACGAAGGTATTGGCGTACAAAAATCACCAGAATTATATGGTGCTTTTCCAACAGACCCTTATTCCCACACTCCAGCAGGAAAAGGTGCGCAACAACCAGGAATGACCGGACAAGTAAAAGAAGATATACTAAGTAGATTTGGAGAGTTAGGTGTTTTTGTTAAAAACGGCGTGTTACTATTTAATCCTAGATTATTGAGAAAAACAGAATTTTTAACAAAACCTAAAACCTTTATCTATACAGATGTTAACAAAAAAGAAAAATCTCTAGAATTAGAAAAAGATTCCCTTTGTTTTACATATTGTCAAGTTCCAATTATCTATAAAAATTCGGATAAAAATAAAATAAAAGTTGTTTTTAACAATAAATCTGTAATAACATTTAACGCATTAAAAACAGATATGGAAACAAGCACAAAACTATTTAATAGAACAGGAGAAATCGATCATATAATAGTTGAACTAAAAAAATGATGCGTATTAAAAACAGGAAAAAAATCATGAAAACAGCGGTATATCTATTTACGATACTACTTATCTTTTCCTGTAATAACACTAATAAAAGGGAAGCAGAATCTGCTACCATTAAACACCAATCCAATTTGACTGCAAAAGATATATTAGGAAATCCAGAATATTTAGCAATCTCTTATGGAGGTTATAGAGCTAATTCTAGAGAGGTACAACCAACAATTCTGCAACTAAAGAATGACATGAAAATTCTCAACGCAATGGGAGTTAAAATACTTAGAACCTATAATGTACAACCCAAGTTACCACATGCAGCAAACCTATTAGAAGCAATAAGTCAACTTAAAAAAGAAGATGCAACTTTTGAAATGTATGTAATGCTAGGTGCTTGGATTGATTGTGAAAACGCTTGGACAGATAAAACGCCAAACCATGAAGTAGAAAGTGCTCAAAATGCAGGTGAAATTGCTAGAGCGGTAGCTTTAGCCAATAAATACCCAGAAACTGTGAAAATTATTGCGGTTGGTAATGAAGCAATGATTAAATGGGCAGAAGCATATTATGTACAACCAAATGTTATTTTAAAATGGGTAAATCATTTACAAGATTTAAAAAAATCTGGAGATCTTCCAAAAGATCTATGGATTACTAGCTCCGATGATTATACTTCTTGGGGAGGAGGAGATCCTAGTTATAGAGTTAAAGATTTAGAAGATATTATTAAAGCTGTAGATTATATTTCCATGCATAGCTATGCATACCATAATTCGCATTACAACCCAGAATTTTGGAAAGTTCCAGATAACGAACAGAATGTATCGGATGTAGAAAAAATAGATGCCGCCATGTTTCGTGCTGTAGAATTTACAAAAACACAGTATAACAATGTATTCGATTATGTTAAAAGTGTAGATCCTTCCAAAAGGATACATATTGGAGAAACGGGTTGGGCAACAACCTCTAGTGGTCATTATGGCGTTCATGGTTCTAGAGCATCAGACGAATATAAACAAGGATTGTACTACACCCAATTACGGGAGTGGACCAACCAAGAAAAAATTTCTTGTTTCTATTTTGAAGCTTTTGATGAACAATGGAAAGATGCTCAAAATGAGCAAGGTTCAGAAAATCACTTCGGATTAATCAATCTTAAAGGGGAAGCAAAATATCCATTATGGAATTTAGTAGATAAAAATGTTTTTAAAGGTTTAACCAGAAACGGAAAACCAATTACCAAAACATATGATGGAAATATAGATGCATTAATGCAAGATGTATTCGTACCAAACACCGATTACCCAAGATAGAATATATGAAAACACGAACAAATAACATATTGGTTCTCTTAATTATTACTGTAATGAGTTGTACTTCTAAAAAAAATGATGGCTTAAAAGTTACGGTTTATGAAACTTCAGAAAGTGGTAATAAACTAAAAAGAATTACAGCATTTTCAAAAGCAGATTCTTCCGCAGTAATTAAAATATTACCAGAACAAAAATTTCAAACAATTACAGGATTTGGAGGATCTTTTACAGAATCTTCGGCTTATTTATTAAACAAACTGAGTAAAAAAAATAGAGATACCATTCTGCAAGCATATTTCTCCGAAGATGGTGCGCATTATTCTTTAACAAGAACACATATAGCTTCTTGTGATTTTTCTTTAAATAACTATACCTACGCTCCTGTTGTAGATGATATGGAATTAATACACTTCTCAATAGACGAAGATCGTGATGATTTAATTCCAATGATTAAAGATGCGATGGCTATATCTAAAGATGGTTTTAATATAGTTGCCTCACCATGGACAGCGCCACCTTGGATGAAAGATAACAAGGCATATGTTGGCGGAAAATTGCTACCAAAATACTATGAGTCTTTTGCATTGTATTTTTCAAAATACATAGATGCTTATAAAACGGAAGGCATTGATATTTGGGGATTAACACCAGTTAATGAACCACATGGAAATGGTAACAACTGGGAAAGCATGCACTTTTTTCCAGAAGAAGAAACAGACTTTGTTCAAAATCATTTAGGGCCAAAATTAGAAGCAGAAGGAAAAGGTGAAATTAAAATTTTAGGATACGACCAGAATAGAGCAGGTTTAAAAGAATGGGTGGATGTGATGTACAAAGATGAAGCGTCTTCAAAATACTACGCCGGAACTGCTATTCATTGGTATGAAAGCACGTATGATTATTTCCCCAAAGACTTACAATACGCACACAATAAAGCACCAAACAAGTATTTAATAGAAACGGAAGGTTGTGTAGATTCTGAAATTCCAGAATGGCAAAATGACAAATGGTATTGGTCTAAAAAAGCTACAGATTGGGGTTGGGATTGGGCTCCAGAAGACCAAAAACACTTACACCCAAAATATGCACCAGTAAATCGTTATGCAAGAGATATTATTGGCTGTCTTAATAATTGGGTAGATGGTTGGATAGACTGGAATATGGTACTCGATAGACAAGGTGGACCAAACTGGTTTAAAAACTGGTGTGTTGCACCTGTTATTGTAGACCCAGATAATGATGAAGTCTATTTTACACCTCTGTATTACACTATGGCACATTTTAGTAAATACATAAGACCAGGAGCTACAATAATTGGCGTAGACAATACAGACGATAAATTAATGGTTACCGCAGCACAAAATCCAGATGGATCCATTGCTGTAGTGATGTTTAATGAATTTGATGTTGCCAAAAGTATTCGTCTAATTTTAAATGAAAAACAAGTAAATATTTCGATAAAAGCACAAGCCATACAAACGATTATGATTGCGAATTAAGCATATCAAATAAAAACGAACCTTTAACTAACAACCAATACATTATGTCAAACACTAAAACGTCCTCTAAAGTTCCAATGGGTCAAAAAATTGCCTTCGGTATTGGAATGTTGGCCAATCAAATGTTTCCAGCAGCATTAGGTATATTTATGGTGGTTTTAGTACAAGATCTAGGTTTCCCAGGTTGGATGTGGGGAATCATTTATTTTTTTCCAAGGCTTTTCGATAGTTTTACAGATCCTATTATGGGGTATATATCCGATAATACAAAATCTCGATGGGGACGTCGTAGACAATATGTGATTCTTGGTGGTATTATTATGGGGGCCGCATTTATTACCATGTGGCAACTCTATAGAGGAAGCGGTATTGACTATAACTTTACTTACTTTATGTTTTGGTCTTTCGTATTTTACTTGGGCCTTACCATTTTTAGCGTTCCCTACGTTGCCATGGGATATGAAATGAGTAATGATTTTCATGAACGTACTAATATTATGGCAACCGCTCAATGGATTGGTCAATGGGCATGGGTAATAGCTCCATGGTTTTGGGTGGTTATGTATGATCCAGCATGGTTTGAATCTGCAGAAGTCGCAACCCGAACACTTGCCGTTTGGGTAGGGGTTATTTTTGCAATTTGTGCTATCATACCAGGTATATTTATTAAAAGTAAATCTACATTAAACGAAGACTATTCTCCCCTTAATTTAAAAAATATAGGAAATAGCCTGAAAGAAATCGGATCCGGTTTTGTAAGTGCTTTTAAAATAAAACCCTTTAGAAAACTATGTATCGCAACCTTCCTAGTGTATAATGCATTTATGACGATAGCATCTTTTTCATTCTTTATAATTGTATACCACCTTTTTAATGGTAATGCAAGTGCTGCAGGTATTTGGCCTACATTGTTTGGATGTTTGGGGGCTTTGGGAACTACCTTTTTAGTCATTCCTATCGTCACAAAAATGTCAAAAAAAACAGGCAAAAAGAAAGCATTCATAATATCACAAGGAATATCTATTATAGGATATATTTTATTATGGTTCCTCTTTGTTCCAGGCAAACCGTATATGTTCATTTTTGCTTTACCTTTTTTCTCCTTTGGTATAGGAAGTCTATTTGTTTTGATGATGTCTATGACTGCCGATGTTATTGATTTAGATG
>JAGPUY010000272.1 GCA_018067265.1 Oceanihabitans sp.
CCTGCGAAGGCAGGAATCTCTTTTAATGCTTATTTATTAATATATAGACTCCATTTTAAAATGAAATTCTATGTCATTCCCCCTGTAATGGAGGAATCTCTTTTTTAGAGTTTGTATTTTATTGTTGGAGATTTCTCGGCATGCTCGAAATGACAAAGCGGTCTACTCCTCCATAAACAAGGCCTTCAACTCTGTAGCGTCGTTCGGTTTCATTTTTCCGGCAAGGACTAAACTCAACTGTTTACGTCTTAGGGCTCCTTCAAAACGTTCTTTTTCTAAATCGGTTTCCGGGTTTATATCATCTACTCGAACAGGTCTTCCAGTTTCATCTACAGCAACAAAGGTATAAATAGCCTCATTCGCTTTTGTTTTGTCACCAGACTCTCGATCTTCAATCCATACGTCCATATAGACTTCCATAGAACTTTTAAAAGCACGAGAAACTTTTGCTTGAACAGTTACGACACTTCCAACAGGAATAGCACGATTAAAAGCAACGTGATTTACCGACGCTGTAACAACAATGCGTCTAGAATGTCTTCTTGCAGCAATACTTGCAGCACGATCCATCCTAGCAAGTAATTCTCCACCAAATAAATTGTGTAACGGATTTGTTTCACTTGGTAACACCAAATCTGTTAATATGGTTTTTGATTGTTCTGGAGTTTTTGCAGACATTTTGTGTTTTTTAAATGAGCCGCAAAGATAAAACGATTTTAGAGTTTAACTCGTTAAGAAAAACAAAAATATAAGGGAATGAAGATTCTTTGCTTTTAAAGCGGAATGGCTTAGAATTGCCAAAGGTCAAAAGATAAGGTCGTTTTTAAAAGGGAGATATAAAAAATCCCTTAACAAAGTAAGGGATGAGATATAAGAAATTAGTTCAGGTCTTTAACCAATAACCAAGCTTCTTTATTATGCGCTTTTTTAACGTCACGTAAAGTTTGTAGCGCTTCTAATCTGTCTGAATGACTAGAATAAACAACTTGGTGTAAACCGTATTTATTCACGCCAATTTTTCTAGCATGATACCCGTCCGCTTTTAATTGTGCTACTTTTTTATCGCAATTTTCTTCAGCTCTAAAAGCACCAGCAATAATATGGTATTTGCCCGTTTGCTTGTTTACCGTAAGTGTTACAGCAGGAAGCGGATTATCAATCACAAAAGTAGCTTCTTGAATTTTGCTTTCTAATTGCGTATTCGCTTCTTCTTGTGCTAATTGGTTATGTGTTTTAATTTCGTTTACATAGTAATTAGAAGAAACCAAACCGCCAGCAGTTAACGCTAATAAAGCAATTGCTGCATATTTTAAATATGGTCTAGCTTTGCGTTTTTCTGGAGTGATACCAATAGGAATTACTTTTTCAATAGCTTCTACCTCTTCTTTATAAACTTCTCTTGTAATGGTAGGAGAAACTAATTGGTTTAAACCAAAAGCGTCTGTTAAATAGTTTAAATGGTACGATGGCTCAAATAACATTTTACTTTCGTTGTTAAACGATAAATCACCAATATTGTCAAAAGTAAGTGTTTCTCCTTCCGTCAAATAAGACTTTAAAGATTTCACTCTTTTTTCTATTTTTTTAACAGCAACTTCAAAAGGAATTTTTTCTACATCCGCAATATAGTGCGCTAATAAACCATCGTTTGTTTGTATTTGCTCGTTAAAAGACAATACTTTTTTTGGAGGATAAAAGGCATTGGTAGACTCGTGGGCTTTTGCCGAAACACGTTGTGTTAAAAACGAACCAAATTGTGGTACCGTAACACAGTCATATCTATATAGTAAATCGCTTATGTAAATTTCTAATTGCATAAAACAAAGTTATAAATTTTTTACTTTAGAAAAAAGAAGACGTGTATGAGTTATTAACATTATGTTTTTTTGCTTACTTTGCAGTGTAGAAAAAATTCTATACAATGAACAATAACGAATTGCTTTACGTTTTAGCATTGCAGCATGTTGCTAAAATTGGGGACATTACTGCAAAAAAGCTCATTGCGCATTGCGGTTCTGCGGAAGCTGTTTTTAAAGAAAAAAAGCAAAATCTTTTAAAAATTGATGGCATTGGAAGCATTGTAATTAGTGATTTATTTACTAGAACGCATTTAAAAGCAGCAGAAAAAGAGTTGCAATTTATAAAAGATGAAAATATTCTTTGCCATTATTTTGCGTCTGGAACCTATCCCGAAAAGCTAAAGCATTGTATAGATAGTCCTATTCTATTGTTTCAAGCAGGAAATATTAACTTGAAACAGCAACGCATTATTAGTATTGTTGGCGCCAGAAAGGTTACTACAAATGGTATTGCTTTTTGTGAAAAGTTAGTAGAACAACTTGCTATTTTTAATCCTGTAATAGTTTCTGGTTTTGCATATGGTACCGATATTACTGCTCAAAAAGCAGCAATGAAACAGGATCTGCAAACTATAGGTTGTTTGGCACATGGATTAAACCAGGTATACCCAAAGACGCATAAAAAATATATTGCTCAGGTAGAGAAAAATGGGGGTTTCTTTACCGATTTTTGGAGTAGTGATACCTTTGATAGAAATAATTTTTTAAAACGAAACCGAATCATTGCAGGAATTAGCCAAGCAACTATTGTTATAGAATCTGCCGAAAAAGGAGGAAGCCTTGTCACTGCAGATATTGCAAACTCTTATAATAGAGATGTTTTTGCTGTTCCTGGTAGAGTTACCGATAGTCAAAGTGTTGGTTGTAATAATTTAATAAAACATCAAAGAGCACACATGTTGTCTAATCCTTTAGATATCCCATATATCTTAAATTGGGAATTAGAAGACAGCCAAAAACCTGCAGTACAAAAACAGTTGTTTGTAGAGCTTGATGACCAAGAAAAAGTGATTTATAACTTCTTAAAAGATGTCGAAAAAGAACAATTAGATGTTATTGCTTTGCGTTGTAATTTGCCAACCTTTAAAGTGGCTGGTTTACTTTTAAA
>JAGPUY010000292.1 GCA_018067265.1 Oceanihabitans sp.
AAGAACAAATTGTTTTAGGAAAAAAACCGGAATTTCTGAGTGATTCTTTTAAATCTGAAAAAGTAATAGAAATACAACCAGTAGGAACAAACGGCATCAATATAGTATGGGAATGGTTATTCGTTGACCATTTAATTCAAGATTATGACAACACTAAGAGTAATTATGGCAATGTAGTTATGCACCCAGAATTGGTAGATTTCAATTATAATGAAACCGGATTCAATCATTCCGATTGGTTACACATGAATAGTATTGATTATAACCCACAATTGGATCAAATTATATTATCCGCTAGAACTCTTGGAGAGCTATATATAATTGACCACAGTACTACTACAGCCGAAGCTGCTAGTCATACTGGTGGAAATCAAAATAAAGGTGGGGATATCTTATGGAGATGGGGAAACCCTCAAGTTTATAGGCAAGGGACGGCTACGGATCAAAAATTATTTCAACAACATGATGCCAAATGGATTACAGAAGGTTATGTTAACGAAAATAAGGTAACCGTATTTAACAATAATAGTGATGGCACCGGTACCTTTAGTTCTATACATATAATCGCACCAACATTAGATGCTACTAATGCATATGAATTGGAAAATGACAAGTTTTCACCTTCCGATTTCTTTTGGTCTTGGAGTGGAGAAATACTTGGAGAAACCATGTACCAATTTAATAAAAGTGGTGTTAATGCTTTAGAGAACGGGAACATACTTATATGCGAAACTAAAAAAGGAAGACTAACTGAAATTTCACCAAATGGAGACATTGCTTGGATATATAGAAATCCAGTTGGTCGTGCAATTCATGATCAATTTGCCACGGATGCAGATATATTTAATGATAATAATAGTATGTTTAGAGGTGAAAAGTATCCTAAAACAGATGTTGCTTTTATAGGACGTGACTTAACACCCGGAGATATCCTTGAAGATGTAAATAGTCTGTCTGAAAGCTGTAATTCTCTTTCTGTGATTGACTTTGATACTGAAAATAACAACCTATCATTTAACAATCCTGTTTTAAATAATAAAATAATATTTCACCAAGAATTAGAAAACACCTCTATTAGTATTTATAATGCTTTAGGTAAAGTTGTTTTTAAAACAAATTCCTTTAGCGGTAAACAAATAGAACTGGCTAATTTTAGTCCAGGAATTCATTTTATAAAGTTTGTAAAAGAAGGCAAAGTCTCCATAGAAAAAGCCTTAATTAAATAAAAAAAAACGCAAAACTTAAGTTTTGCGTTTTTTTTTGCTTGCCTTGTTGGTTAAAAAATAAGAAGAATTGAAGGTTTTAGAGAACTAAAGCACTTCTATAATTAAGCTTCTCCCGTTGGTCCGAAATTCAAAGGAATTGGAGGTTGCTCATAATCTTTGATTTCACCATGCATGTTCTCAAATTTAGCTACATTATCGCTTAAAGCCTTCATTAAACGCTTTGCATGTTGCGGTGTTAATATAATTCTAGATTTCACCTTACTCTTTGGTGTTCCAGGCATAATACTAACAAAGTCCACTACAAACTCCGAAACAGAATGGTTAATGATTGCTAGGTTAGAATAGGTACCTTCGGCAACTTTCTCGTCTAATTCGATATTAATTTGCCCTGGTTTTTTCTTGTTTTTATCTTCTGCCATCGTAAACTTGTTTACACTTCCGTGAACCTGCCTGCGGCAGGCAGGAACGGAAGTCTTATTATTAATTCTATTTTAAATAAAAAGTCCTGTTTAAATAAACAGGACTTTTTTTATTATATTAAAACTTTCGTTTCAAATTAAGAGATTCTTGCCTGCGCAAGAAAGACAACTACTAATTATAGTTTACCTCTTGTTTTGCTTGCATCATTTGATCAAACTCTTCTTTAGACCCTACAATAATATTATCATAGTTACGCATTCCTGTTCCTGCTGGAATTCTATGTCCTACAATTACATTCTCTTTAAGTCCTTCTAAAGTATCAATCTTACCAGCTACAGCTGCTTCATTTAATACCTTAGTAGTTTCTTGGAAAGAAGCTGCAGATATAAACGATTTTGTTTGCAGTGATGCTCTTGTAATACCCTGTAAGATAGGTGTAGCAGTTGCAGGCTTAGCATCTCTAGCTTCCACTAACGCTTTATCCTCACGACGTAAAATAGAATTTTCATCTCTTAAATCACGTGCTGTTACAATTTGTCCTTCTTTTAAGGTAGCAGATTCTCCTGCGTTTTCAACTACTTTCATTCCAAAGATTTCATCATTTTCAACAATGAAATCTGATTTATGTACTAGTTGATCTTCTAAGAAGATAGTATCACCAGAATCAATGATTCTAACTTTACGCATCATTTGTCTAACAACTACTTCAAAGTGCTTATCATTAATTTTCACACCTTGTAAACGATATACTTCTTGTACTTCGTTAACTAAGTATTGTTGCACTGCTGAAGGTCCTTTTATATTAAGGATATCGTTAGGTGTTATAGAACCATCGGATAAAGGCATACCAGCTTTCACGAAATCATTTTCTTGTACAAGAATTTGATTTGATAATTTCACTAGATATTTTTTAATATCTCCTGTTTTAGACTCTATAATAATCTCACGATTACCTCTTTTAATTTTACCGAAAGAAACCACACCATCAATTGCACTTACAACTGCTGGATTAGAAGGGTTACGCGCTTCAAATAATTCTGTTACACGTGGTAAACCTCCTGTAATATCTCCTGCTTTTGAAGACTTACGAGGAATCTTAACTAAAATTTTACCAATCTTAACTTTCTCACCATCATCAATCATAATGTGAGCTCCTACTGGTAAGTTATAAGAACGAATTGCTTCTCCTTTACTATCTTCAACGATAAGTGTTGGAATAAGCTTTTTGTTTCTAGATTCAGAAATTACTTTCTCTTGGAAACCTGTTTGCTCATCAATTTCAACTTGGTAAGTAATACCTTGTTCAATGTTTTCATAACGAACTTTTCCAGCAAATTCTGAAATAATTACACCGTTATATGGATCCCATTGACATACGATATCTCCTTTAACTAATTTGTCTCCGTTTTTAACTTGAACAAAAGAACCATAAGGAATATTGTTAGTACTTAAAGTAATACCCGTTTTCTTATCTATTAATTTGATTTCAGAAGTACGAGAGATTACAACATCTACGACGTTACCTTCGTTATCTTCACCTTTTACAGTTTTTAATTCCTCAATCTCTGCAATACCATCAAACTTAACGGCTAATTTATTTTCTTCAGAAATGTTACCAGCAATACCACCTACGTGGAATGTACGTAATGTTAACTGTGTACCTGGTTCTCCAATAGATTGTGCTGCCACAACTCCTACTGCTTCTCCACGTTGCACCATTTTGTTTGTTGCAAGGTTTCTTCCATAACATTTTGCGCAAATACCTTTTTTAGCTTCACAACTTAATGGTGAACGAGCATCTACTCTATCTACTGGTGAGTTTTCAATTGCTTTTGCAATATCTTCTGTAATTAACTCATTAGCTCCAACTAATAATTCGTCTGTTAATGGATTATATATATCGTTTAATGAAATACGACCTACAATTCTTTCTTCTAAAGTTTCAACAACTTCATCATTCTTTTTAAGTGGAGCAATTTCTACTCCTCTTAACGTACCACAATCTACCGTATTAACAATTACATCTTGAGATACATCTACTAGACGACGTGTTAAATACCCTGCATCGGCAGTTTTAAGTGCTGTATCGGCAAGACCTTTACGTGCACCGTGCGTAGAAATAAAGTATTCTAAAATGGAAAGTCCTTCCTTAAAGTTAGAAAGAATTGGATTTTCAATAATTGATCCACCTCCTGCAGTAGATTTTTTAGGCTTCGCCATTAATCCACGCATTCCAGTTAACTGGCGAATCTGTTCTTTAGATCCACGAGCTCCAGAATCAAGCATCATATACACCGAGTTGAAACCTTGTTGGTCTTCACGAATACGTTTCATTGACAATTCTGTCAGTTCTGCATTTGTAGAAGTCCAAATATCAATAACCTGGTTATAACGCTCATTATTTGTTATAAGTCCCATGTTATAGTTACCCATAATACCGTCCACTTTTACGTTTGCAGCATCAATCATAGATTGTTTTTCTGGTGGTATAATAATATCCCCTAAACTAAATGATAAACCACCTTTAAATGCGTAGTAATATCCTAAGTTTTTAATTTCATCTAAGAAATCAGCTGTTTCTGGTACCGATGTTACTTTTAAAATATCACCAATAATATTTCTTAGTGATTTTTTAGTTAATACATCATTGATATAACCTGCTGCTGCTGGTACTTTTTTATTAAAGATTACACGACCAACCGTAGTTTCAATAATTTGAGGAACTAATTCTCCTGCTTCATTAAAATCCATTGCTCGTACTTTAATTCCCGCATTTAAATCCACACGTTTTTCATTGTACGCAATGGTTACTTCTTCATCGGAATAAAAAGTTAAACCTTCTCCTTTAACTTTAACGTCTTTAGTAGAAGTTCTTAGCTTGGTCATATAATACAAACCAAGTACCATATCCTGTGAAGGTACAGTAACTGGCGAACCATTTGCAGGATTTAAGATATTATGAGATGCCAACATTAATAATTGACATTCTAAAATAGCTTCTGGTCCTAATGGTAAATGCACAGCCATTTGATCTCCATCAAAATCGGCATTAAATGCAGTAGTTACTAATGGGTGTAATTGAATTGCTTTTCCTTCAATTAATTTTGGTTGAAAAGCTTGAATACCTAGTCTGTGTAATGTAGGAGCACGATTTAAAAGTACTGGATGTCCTTTTAAAACATTTTCTAAAATATCCCAAACTACAGGTTCTCTTTTATCTATAATTTTCTTTGCAGATTTTACAGTTTTTACAATCCCTCTTTCAATTAGTTTTCTAATTACAAAAGGTTTGTAAAGCTCTGCTGCCATATTTTTAGGCAATCCACATTCAAATAATCTTAATTCTGGTCCTACAACAATTACAGAACGTGCAGAATAATCAACACGTTTACCAAGTAAGTTTTGACGAAAACGTCCTTGCTTACCTTTAAGGGAATCTGATAATGATTTTAATGGTCTATTCGAATCTGTTTTTACTGCAGATGATTTACGTGTATTATCTAATAAAGAATCTACAGATTCTTGTAACATACGTTTCTCATTACGTAAAATAACTTCTGGTGCTTTAAGTTCAACTAATCTTGTAAGACGGTTGTTTCTAATAATTACACGACGATATAAATCATTTAAATCTGAAGTTGCAAAACGTCCACCATCTAAAGGCACTAAAGGTCTTAATTCTGGTGGGATAATTGGCACTACTTTCAAGATCATCCATTCTGGACGATTCTCTCTATTTTCGTTAGATTCTTTTAAAGCTTCTAC
>JAGPUY010000305.1 GCA_018067265.1 Oceanihabitans sp.
AGCGCGATCGATCTCTAATCTAGAAGAAAAAGAGAATAAAATAGCTGTTTTTGGAGGAAGTACCACGGCATGTTTTGCTTTAACACAACAATTAACATGGCCTGCTTTACTGGAAAAAAAATTAGGAGATACGTATTGGGTTGGTAATTTTGGTAGACCTGGAAATAGTAGTAATCATCATGTATTACAATTTAAACACATACTAGAAAAACCAGAATTAAAAGAGGTTAAAACTGTTTTAATCATGCAAGGAGTAAACGATTTTGTAGGATCGCTAGTTTCAAAAGAAAGGTATATAAACTCCGACACAAAAAGCTTAGAAAAATTTGCTTTTCAACACACACCAGAAGTTGACCTTCCATTTTATAAAAGACGAACCCTATATAAATTAGCTGTAAGAGCAAAGAATAAAATTAAATTTCATTTCAAACATAAAGAACATTTAACCAAAGCCGTTGCGACTATCACAAACCTAAGGCATAATGCAGAGTTAACCAATACACTACCCGATTTAACAGAGAGTCTAAATCATTATGAAAAAAACACTTTAGAGCTAATTACACTAGCGAAAGCGAAAGGAATACAATTAATTTTCATCCAACAAGCTACTATGTGGAAACCAGATTTAGAAGCAGCATACGAAAAACTATTATTAACCAGCGGTTTTGAAAACAATGATGGTTTTTACAGCACCGAAGCATTGTATCAAGGCATGGAAGTTTTCAATGCAGAATTAAAAGACATATGCAATCAAAATAATATCTCCTTTATAGATTTAGATTTACCAAAAACAACAGATTCCTTTTATGATGATTTTCATTTTAATGAATCTGGCGCAAGATTAGTATCTAAAAAGATTTACCAGTTTTTATCGTCTTCCAAAGAAATAAAATAAACTATGCTAACTCTTGCTTTCTAAAAAAGGTGTCTACTAATTTTTTTTCAATAGGCAAATTGAAAAACTTGTATTTACAACGTAATTTAGCGATTAATTGCAATGGTAGATATACCGCTTTCTGTTTAGAATAGGCAAACTTTAAGTAGAATTTAAACTTCTCAAAAAACTCGTATTTTTCTCTACTTACCCACGGACCAGTAGAACCTACAAAATCAAAATCGGACCATTCATGCACCGTTTCTGGTAGTTTATAACCTTGTTTCACCACATTATCGGTAATGGTTGTACCAGGATAAGGTTTAAAATAAAAAATAGGCGTTCTAAAATTAGGATGCATACTGTTTAACTCTAATGCCACTTTTATGGTCTCTGTAATACTCTCATCAGATTCTTCCGGAAACCCAACAATAAAAGGAAACTGTACTGCAATACCAATTTCTTTACAACGCTCGGCACACATATACACTTGTTCTAATTTAATATCTTTTTTTAGCCAATCCATCATTACTTGCGAACCAGATTCTACCCCAATTAACAATCTTCGTAAACCAGATTTTGCACAAAGTTTAAAATCTTCAATTGTCATTCTCGAACCTTGATCTGCGCGCATAGTTGCTGCCCAGGTAAAATTTAAGCCTTTTTCTATGATACGTTCAGATATTTCAATGACGCGATCGCGATACGTAAAATACGTCTCATCTTGTAAATTAACATCGGTAAATTTATATTTTTTGTATAATTCTTCTAACTTATTCACCATGATTTCTGGTGAAACCGCAGTCCACTTTCTATTATATACAAACGGATCTGCACAAAAAGAACATCTAAAAAAACATCCTGTAGAAGAAATATAATCTAATTGTCTTCTACCTTTCTTTTCAAAATATTTTTCAACATCAATCAATTCATAATTAACATTTGCAAAAGCATCCATTTTCACAATAGTTCTTGGCGGATTCTTTATAATCTCCCCTTGAGAATTACGATAGCATATACCTTTTACTGCTGCTAAATCTGTTTTATTCTCAAAAGCTTCCACCAATTCTTTAAATGCATCTTCGCCTTGACCTTGCACAGTTACATCGATACTTATCTCATCAATTAAGGTTTGTTTTGGAAATAAGGAAGTATGCCATCCACCCCAAACAATAGGCAAATCATTTTTAAGCTTTTTTACGGCTTGAGTAACCGTTACCGCATCTTTGATAGGCTTTCCAGTAAGTACTGTCAACCCAAAACATATAGCATCGTCCAAATGATTTTTAATGGTTTCCATTGGATTTTCATCAATTCTCCCATCAATTATTATCACCTCATACTTTTCCGGGTCTAATACCGATCCTACAGCAATTAGGGCCAATGGCATATCAAAAAATACAGCTATTGGATTGTATAAAAGAATTTTTTTTCGCTTCAAAATGATCTTGTTTATTTTTTTTTAAAGATACTTACTATTTAAATAGTAAAAATGTCTTTATTTTCTTTTTATGTAAAAAATATTGCAAAGAGACCTTAACTACTCCTAATCCATAAATAACACTCCGTTTAAAGTTTATGGAAGAACTTCCGGTTTCATACTTTGTCGGACACGTAATTTCAGCAATTTCATAGCCTTTATTAAAAATCTGACATAGCATTTGGTTGTCAAAAATAAAATCATCCGAGTTCTGTTCTAACGCAATTGCATTTAATACTTCTTTAGAAAAAGCTCTATATCCAGTATGGTATTCCGAAAGTTTTTGTCCGATAACAATATTTTGAAATAAAGTTAAAAAACGATTCGCTATATATTTGTACATTGGCATGCCTCCATATAAAGCACCTTTACCCAAAATTCTAGACCCTAAAACTACAGGATATACATTATTCGCAATTAAATAAGATATAGAATGAATTAACTTTGGTGTGTATTGATAATCAGGATGTAGCATAACCACAATATCTGCACCCAAAGATAATGCCTTTTTGTAACAACTTTTTTGGTTGGCGCCATATCCCTTATTATCATCGTGTTTTATGATATGGATAATACCAATTTTTTTAGCAACTAGAAGTGTTTCATCTGTGCTATTATCATCTACCAAAACTACTTCATCTACAATATCAAACGGAATTTCTTGATAAGTTTTCTCCAATGTACCAGATGCGTTATAAGCAGGTAGAATAACAATAATTTTTTGGTTAGCAATCATGCACTTTTATTGTAAAATTTTTATGAAATAGTAAAAATAACTTCATTTTTTTTATCCTCGTCAATTTAACAACTATATTTATATACGCAAAACAAAATTAGCATTGAAATTCCAAAAACTTACTACCCCACTTTACGCCAATTGTATCTTTATTATAATGCCATTACTATTTATAATTGGTTTGCGAATAGTAGGTTTTGATGGTTTATACGGACAAGATTCTTACGAATACCTACGATATACAGAGGCGATTCAGGAGTTCTTTAAAAACGGCATACTTCCAGGAAGCTATTATTGGCCCGTTTTATATCCTTTTTTAGGAAGTATTTTAGCTTTTCTATGTAACGATAGTGCTTTCGGATTACAACTTTTAAGTTGCTTAAGCCTTTCTGTTTCTTGTATCTATTTATTAAAAACCCTGAAACTACTATATCCTAAAAATGCCTATCGCTTTTTATACGTATTTCTTTTTGTGCTTTTTTGCCCCTACTTTTTAAAAATGGGACTTATTGCAATGTCCGATGCTACTTCAGGAATGTTTGTCGTATTGTCTGTATATTTCTTTTTTAAAACCTACTA
>JAGPUY010000315.1 GCA_018067265.1 Oceanihabitans sp.
AATTAATTTCCCTTTGCTATTGGCATATTTTACTGCATCTTTAATATTTCCAATAGACCATAAATAACCAATGGACATGGAGATTATTTTTACATCACTTCTATTTCCTAAAGCCGTTAATGCTGCAGATACACCTTTACGTTCGTGATAATCATTTAATAACACATCTTCTGTTGCTCTATACGCTACTAAATTGGAATTGTATGCTACACCTACAGGCATACCATTATCATTACGAGGTGCTGCCATTGTAGACGCCATAGCTGTACCATGCCCACATTTATCATGCGGTCCATCATAGTTACTAGACCACCACCAATTAGAGTCTATAAACGTACCGTATTTTTGCACAAAACGTCCATTAGAATATCCGTCATTAATCCCAGAAGAATTTAATAAAGGTTGTGATGCAGAAACACCAGTATCTATTAGACCGATTGTAATACCTGACCCTGTGCTATAATTCCAAGCTTGTGGAATATTATGTTTCTGAAAATGCCATGAAACCTGAGCATTATTTGGGCTTATTGTTGTGTAATGTGCTGGATTAATATAATCGCCATTGGTATCACAGCCAGAACTAGAACGCGCATTGTTTACCAGCTCCTAGTGATTATAACCATTTGGTTCTAAATAGCGAACACCTTCACTTTTAAATAGTTGTTGGATAGTTTCCAAATTTTCTACTTTTACATCGACCACATTGATGATATCATGTTCGATAACGGTTTCTCTGCTTTTAGTATACCCTTCGTAATCTTCTACTATTTGCAAAACATTAGCTAAAGTGGCCTTTAAGTCCTCTGTTTTTACTTCTGCAAAGCTTTCGTCTTCTTGTCCGTAACCAATGGTTAAAATATTTTCGCCTCTAACTACTGCACTCCAAAGTGTGTGTGCATCCACATCTTTCCAATCAAAAGTTCCTGTGGTAGTTAAGCTTTCATTAATTATTGCATTTAATTCGGAAATAGTTAATGGTTCTTTTTGTTCTTCAACACTTATACTTTCTTCTTGATTCTCTAAATAATCTTCGTTTTGACACGCATTAAAAAGCGTAAAGGCTACCAAAAGTATGGATAGCTTAAGTAATGGTTTTTTCATTTTTATAGGATTTAAGGTTAGTTCTTAAATATATGAATTATTCTTAAAAAAAAACCTAAAATAAATAGTGAACTAACAAATAAAACCTATTAATAATATCAAATACACACATACGAACCTGCCCATTTGAAGTTTAATAATAGTTCTGAATTTGCGTTAGCGGTAGAAATGGCATCCTTTTTTTGCTGCTATATATGGCAAAAAAAGATTTAATGAATGACGCGACCTTTATGGTAACGCCCAAATAATTAATTTATAGTTTACGACGCACGGAACCAGTAAAATCTTCAAGATCGTCTTTTACTTTTTTAAGTTCGTCATCGACATCTTTAGTGATAGAAGTATCTATGCCATGCTTATCTGCACTTTTGGTAATCTCATGTTTAATGTCGTTGGTTGCGTCTTTAAGTGTACGCATTCCCTTCCCTAAACCTCTAGCTATCTCGGGTATTTTGTCTGCACCAAATACCATAACCACCACAAATAGTATTAAGACTATTTCTGGGCTGCTTATAAATAAAAATGTTGTTTTTAAAATCACAGTACAAATATAGTGAGTTGTTTAATACAAATAAAAAAAGCCGACTAATAAAAGTCGGCTTTGTTAATAATATTTTTAAAACTAGTTTTTAACTTCTTTTTTGAAGCTATCAAACTTGCTTTCTGTTACTTCTCTTGGCCAAGAATTATTAGTAGTATCTACATCTGCAGTTTCTAAATTTGGATCTACTTTAATAGATACAATTTCTTTTTCTGAAGCTATAGCTTTGCTAACTTCTTTATCGTTTAATCTCCAAATTTGCGCAGGATATGTAATGGTTTCTGATGTACCATCTGCATAGGTATATTCTGCAATAATAGGCATTACCAATCCTCCAGGCTTATCGAAAGTTACTTTATAAAAGAATTTTGGCTCTTTTATTTTAGCTCTTTCTTCTGGCGTAAAATTATCCATTACGTACTCATTTAATGTTGGAGAGTTTTCTAATGCAGATTTCCCTTTTAAGCCATCATTAAAATCTTCACTTCCTTCTTCTACAAAGAATACTAAAGGTGGTAAATCACTTAACTTCATTCCACGTTGTTCTGCAATTTTCTTGATTTCTGCATTTGGCTCATTAGATACGTAGTATTTCTTTACTTCTTTAACTCCGATATCTACATAATCTGTGGTGTAAAACCATCCTCTCCAGTACCAATCTAAATCGAATGCAGAAGCATCTTCCATAGTTCTAAAGAAATCTTCTGGTGTTGGGTGTTTAAACATCCAACGGTTTGCATATTCTCTAAAAGCATAATCAAATAACTCAGGTCCCATTACGGTTTCTCTTAGTATATTAAGAGCAGTTCCTGGTTTACCGTATGCGTTATTACCAAATTGGTATGTGTTTAATCCTTTGGTCATGATTGGAGCAATAAAATCTTGATCTCCTCCCATATAGTTTACAATTTTAGCTGCTGGACCACGACGAGAAGGATATGCGGTTTGTCCTTCTGATAATGCACCTGGATACCATTTACCAAAATCTTGTTCTGCTACGTATTGCACAAAAGTGTTTAAACCTTCGTCCATCCATGTCCATTGTCTTTCATCACTATTTACAATCATTGGAAAGAAGTTATGCCCTACTTCATGAATAATTACACTCATCATTCCAAATTTTGTTCTGTCGCTATAATTACCTTCTGCATCTGGACGACCGTAGTTCCAGCAAATCATAGGATATTCCATACCTTGTTGTTTTGCATGTACTGAAATTGCTTTGTGGTATGGGTAATCGAAAGTCATACGAGAATACGACTTTAATGTACTTGCTACAGCTTTAGTAGACCAGTCTTCCCATAAAGGATTTCCTTCTTTTCCATACATAGAAACAGCCATAACATCTGTATCCCCAATTTTAACACTCATCATGTCCCAGATATATCTTCTAGACGTTGCAAAACCAAAGTCACGTACATTTTCTGCGTACAATTTCCAGGTATTTGTTTTTGTAGATTTTGTTTTTAATTTTTCAATTACTTCGTCTTGCGTAACGATTACAACTGGTTCGTCATAGGACTTCTTTGCTTGGTCATAACGTTTCATCATTTCTTTAGAATAGACTTCTTTTCTATTGGTAAGTTTTCCGGTACCATCTAAAATATGATCTGCAGGAACAGTAATGTTCACTTCAAAGTTTCCGAAAGGTAAAGCAAATTCATCTCTTCCCCAGAATTGTGAGTTTTGCCATCCTTCTACATCACTGTAAACAGCCATTCTAGGATAGAATTGCGCCATTACATACGCTCTATTATCATCTTCTGCAAAATACTCATAACCAGATCTACCTCTTCCGTTTACGTGATCATTAATATTGTACCACCATTTTATAGCGAACGAGAATTTTTGTCCTGTTGCTAATGGCGTTGGTAACTCTACACGCATCATTGTGCGATTAATCATGTGCTGTAAAGCACGACCGTTTGCATCTTTTACTTCTTGAATATTAAAACCGCCATCAAAAGCTTCGGTTAAATACTTACTAGCAAATGCACCTGGTGTTTCTGCTGGCTGTGAAGAATCATCACTAATTAAAGGCGTTTTAGAGTCTTTAGCTCTCATATTTTGATCTAACTGTACCCAAAGATATTTTAATGTATCTGGTGAATTGTTAGTGTATGTTATGGTTTCAAAACCGGAAAGTTTAGCATTGGTGTCGTCTAATACTAGATCCATTTTATAATCTGCTTGTTGTTGGTAGTAAGCAGAACCTGGAGCTCCAGATGCAGTTCGATACATATTTGGTGTAGCGAATTCATCATAAAGTTGTTTGAATTTGTTGGTGTTGGTGTGCCCTTGCTCTCTTTCTGTTGTTTCTTCTTCTTGTGCAAATGCACCAGCGGTTAGAAATATAACGGAAAGGAATACATACTTTAATTTATTCATTGGATAAAATTTGGTTAGAAAATGATGTCCAAAATACTAAAAAATTAAAATATTTTAACGCTTTTTAATTAAAGTTTAACACGCCTTTATCATTCCCCTTTCTTAAAAGCAAACTTTTCTTTTTACCATTAATGTTAGTGCGAATAATATTTTCTTGTTCCTCAAATATGTCCATCAATATCCTGTTGGTAATTTGAAAGCTTTTAATTTCTTTAATCCCTTCTATTTCTAGGTAGCAAAAAATAATATCCTCTTCGTATTCTTTTCCTAAAAAATTAAAATTTTCGAATTTACCATTAATATTTATCTGTAGTTTATCTTTTAAATAGCGCTCGATATACATGTTTACGGTAGAAATCTCGTCTTCCACATCGAGTGTGATTTTCTCATCGTAACGTTCTCGTAGTAATTTTTCGAAATCATCAATAAAAATTCTAGAGATTATTTGTACCGATTCTTTTTCCTTTACATATTCGACTTTTGTTACACTTACATAGTATTTGTGTACTGCTGTAAATGCAAACATTGGGATCATTAAAAGTACTAAGGCAAATTTTAGATTCTTCATATTTATTTTCCGTGAAAACGGAAATCTTTTTTATTAAACGTAAAAGTAATTATTTTTTAGATGAATTGTATTTCAAAAAGTATTCCAAAGCAACTTAATCTTCTTTATCGTTTAAAATGGCTTTATACGCTTTTAATTTTTGTTTTAAAAAAACCAATATTTCTAAATCGCTCTTGTTTTTACAGATTTTAGTAAAATCTACAGCATCGGAAACAAAATAAAAATAGTCCATAATTTTATCTTCACGTAATGGGCTTTCTTCAAATAAATCTTTAGAAAAGGTCGTTTTCACTTGATACATTAAGACTTCTATTTCATCTAATCGCACTCTGTTTTTCAGCTTTTTTGTTCTTCCGCTTATTGCATTTAAAATAGGATTTAAAGGAATAAAACCGCCTCCAGTGGTTGCTTCATTTAATAATCTTTCGTTATGTGTTTTTAGTGGACCTTGGTAACTTGGTATGCCAAGACTTAATGCCGTTACTGGTTTTCCTTCCACAGCGTTCATATCTTTCATTAAATCTCCTGTTAGCATTTTACCAATGACTACTTCATCTAACTCGTTGATATATTCTTCTAGTGTTATCGTTATTTTTTTGGACAAAACATGTTCTATGGTAATAACCAAAGTTTCTAATTTGTTTTGAATAGAAGAAACGACCAAAGTATCGTTAAGTTTTACCGGGATTACAAACTTGCCTTTTGCATTTGTAATAGTGAACTTTTGCGAAGTTTTATTAATGATATGTATGTTTTCTAAATCGGCATTACTTTTAACTTCCCCTTGAATATCTACGGTTTGTGACCAGGACATTTGAAAACAAAGCAAGCAAATTAGCAATGCACTTATACACTTAATCTTGCCCATTTATATTTTTTAAAAACAACTTACTTTGCGTAAGTAAAAATTCAAGTAACGCTACTTCATTTTCTTTTTTAAGCAATGTATAATCTAATGGACTTGCTTCAACAAAAGCGTAAAAAGCTTCGGTTTGACTTATGGGTATTTCGAAATTTTCATAAATAAAGGCTGCGGAATAGATCTCGGATAAATCTAAAATTTCCTTCGTATCTTTATCTCTTTCTTTAAGCTCCTGATAAGTAAGTTTCTTTTTATTTTTAAATGAAACTCCAAATAATTTCAACACTGCTACCGGATCAAAACCATTATAAAGCTGTCCTTTTTTCACTAAGGCATTATCCACTTTATTCATTCTAATATCCTCAAATTCTAATTTATCCATGTTTCCAATATCAATAGGAATTGGTTTAAAATATTCTGCATTCTCCACATCTACTAGTAATTCACCCGTTAAATTATGTGTGAGTATTACCACCTCATCTAAAGTATTTACTTCTTCATTTACCAAAATGGTAAGTGCTCTACTTTTAATTATTTCGTCATTAATAATTATGCTTACTTTTTTAAAAGTAAGTGCAGAAATATGTAGCACGTCCTTTAGTTTTACTTCTATAGTAAAGTTTCCATTTATATCTGTAATGGTTCCTTTTTTTGAAGTACTATTATAGATAGTAATGTTTTCTATATCGGAAGCTTCCGAAACTATTTTACCTTGGATTTCTATGCTTTGCGACCAAGACATATGGACACAAAAAAGACTTATCATTAGCGATAAAAAATATGTAGTTTTCAAGTTGTTAGTTTTTAATAGCTTAAAGAACGCATTTCAAATCTTAAATAAAATGAAAAGGCTATATAAACTTTTGTTAAAAGCAATTCTGTATTTTTACTAAAGTTTAATTTAAAGAATACCGTTTTCACGGAAAACAAATATGAAAAACATAATAATAGCCAGTACTTCCACCATTTATGAAAGCGATTATTTAGAATACATTTTAGAAGAATTAGCTGTCTTTTTTAGAAATGCATCTACTATTTTATTTATTCCTTATGCAAGACCAAGTGGTATTTCGCATGACGATTACACAAAAAAAGCAAGTGAAGCTTTTTTAAAAATCAACAAAAAGGTTATTGGTATTCATACATTTAAAAACCCAACAGAAGCAATTAAGAATGCGGAAGCTATTTTTGTTGGCGGCGGAAATACTTTTGTATTAGTAAACCAATTACATAGAAACAAATTGCTTTCTATTATAAAAGAAGTAGTAGAAAACGGCACACCATATTTAGGAACAAGTGCAGGAAGTAATATTTGTGGTTTAACGATGCACACCACTAACGATATGCCAATAATGCAACCTCCAAGTTTTAAAACTATTGGTTTAGTACCTTTTAATATCAATCCGCATTATTTAGATCCAGACCCAAACTCCACACATAAAGGAGAAACCCGAGAAACCAGAATTAAAGAATTTCATGCGTATAACTCACAACCAGTGGTTGGTTTAAGAGAAGGCAGTTGGCTAGAAGTATTAGGAAGCACTATTACATTAAAAGGAAAATTACCAGCAAGAATCTTTGAACACAACCAAACTCCTTATGAGGTAGATACAAATACAGATCTTAGTCATTTAAAATAAAAAAGCCACATCCATTAAGATAAGGCTTTAAGAGCGAGAGACCAGGTTTACTTCGCCTACGCTCTGCATAAACTTCTCACCTTAAATATTCCATACCAATAACTTTCTAAAACAAAAAAGCCTTATCGGTTAAGATAAGGCTTTAAGAGCGAGAGACCAGGTTCGAACTGGCGACATTCAGCTTGGAAGGCTGACGCTCTACCAACTGAGCTACTCTCGCATTCGGATGGCAAAAGTAATTATTTTTATGATATAAAAAAGCTTTTTCAAAAAAAATATTATGTTTTTTATCGAGAATAAATAACCTTTCGTCGATAAAATCTTATTTTAATACTGTAAATCACTCGAATAGACACTCATCAAATACTTTTGTTCTTTGAATTAAAAGTCTATAAAATGAAAAATGTCCTAATACTATTTACTTTCCTACTTTCTTCTAGTTTGTTTTCTCAAGTTAAAATTGGAAATAATCCTAGCGCAATTGACAATAATTCTATTTTAGAATTAGAAAGCACAGAAAAAGTCTTAGTCGTTACCAGAATAACAACTGCACAAATGAATGCTATTATTCCTATGAATGGAGCAATCATTTATAATACAGAAGAAGATTGCTTATACCAATACAATAATTCTTCTTGGACAAGCTTGTGTGTAGATGTAATGGCAAATGAGACCATAACTGCATTGATAGACAATAATGATGGTTCTATAAGTTATACAAACGAAGAAGGAACCGTTACTACCATTATTAAGTCGGCACTTACAGATAATGGCGATGGAACTTTTACATTTAATAGTGGAAATGGCGCACCATTAACATTAGACATCTCTGCATTGGAGACTATTACTTCTCTTTTAGATAATGCAGATGGGACTTTCACCTACACTTCCGAAAACGGAACAGTGACAACCATCGATACAAATAGTGCAGAAACAGTAACTACTATATTATTAAATGCTGACAATACAAATATCGACTATACCGATGAAGATGGTGTGATTACACAATTAGATGTATCTGCAATTGTAGCAAACCTAGAAGCACTGACAACTTTAGTCGACAACAACGATGGAACATTAACCTACACCGATGAAGATGGAAATCCAACTATTTTGGATGTTGCCAATCTAGAAACACTAACTGCAATTGCATTAAACCCAGACAACACAAATATTGATTATACCGATGAAGATGGTGTAACTACACAATTAGATTTATCGACAATCGTAGCAAACCTAGAAGCTTTAACAACTTTAGTCGACAATAACGACGGAACACTAACCTATACCGATGAAGATGGAAACCCAACTATTTTGGATGTTGCCAATCTGGAAACACTAACTGCAATTGC
>JAGPUY010000322.1 GCA_018067265.1 Oceanihabitans sp.
AGAGTTGCGTTATTTCCGAATTTTCTACTAAAAGAATGTGGTATTTATCTTTTTCTAGTTTTTCTACGGTAGCAATTTCTGCTTTTTTATCTTTTGTTTTGGTGTCTAGCTTAAAGCTTAAATTTAAAGCAAAAGATGTCCCTTCGTTAAAGGTACTGTGCGTAGAAACATTACCATCCATTAAGGCTACCAAGTTTTTTACAATGGCCAAACCTAATCCTGTGCCTTTGTCTCTTTGGGTTTTGTCTACTTGGGTGAAGCTTGTATATACTTTTTCTAGGTTTTCTTCTTCTATACCAATTCCTGTGTCTATAATTTGAAAATGGATATTTGCTTTATTTGCTCTTACTTGATTTAAAGAAACATTTAAAGTGATACTACCTTTAGTGGTGTATTTAATCGCATTGTCTAGTAAATTACTAAGTATTTGCTTTAATCTGTATGGGTCACCAATGATTTGTGGTGGTAATTTTTCTCCAATAGTATTTAGAAAAGTTAATCCTTTTTCTTCGGCTTTTATTTTATAGGTAAAAATAATTTCTTCTAAAAACTCGTAAAGGTTAAAAGAATCTTCTACCAGATTCAGTTTGCCAACTTCTATTTTAGAAATATCTAAAATATCTTCAATCATATGTTTTAAATGATTGGAAGAGGTATTAATAATGTTTAAGTAATCTTTTTGTTCGGAGTCTAGATTGGTTTTTCCTAAGATATCTACAAAGGTGCCTATACCCGAAAGAGGTTCTCTAATTTCATGGCTAAAATTAGCGATGAAGGTGTTTTTAAATTCTTCTTTTTCTAATAAATATTTGTTTTTTAATTCAAGAATTTGAGAATTTATAACCGATTCGTTTCTCTTTTGCGCCGTTAATTGATAATTGTCGTAATGCGTTGTTAAGTCTTGAATGATTACTAGCGAGTGTGTTTTAGAAAACGTTTTAAGCGTAATATCTGCTATTATATTTTTAGTATCTGTTTCTAAATGAATACATGAGAATAGAAATTCTTGATTTTCTTCGGAGTCTAATAAGGTGGTAATGCTTTCGAAAAAAGGATGTAAATCGGTTACATTCTGCTTGGTGACATTGGAAAAGAAAGTAGCATCCGCATCTAGGATAATACCTTTTTTGTCAATAATAAGATATTGAATAATAGCTTTTTCATGGGCTATTTTGTATTCTGCAAGCATTATTCTTGAGTTTATGAAATTAGTTGTTTAGCTAAAGTAGAGAATAGATCATTAACTTTAGTATTTGCTTTTGCGCTTGTGTAAAAATCGGTGAACGACCCAAAAACACCGTTGTTCTGCTTGATAAAGTCTTTGGTAACTAAATCTTTTTTGTTTCCAACTACTTTTATTGGGATGTTTGGATAGTTTGTTTTAATAAAATTTAAATCCTTTTCTAATTGCGAATAGGTGGTTGGTCTAGTAAGGTCGAATACATATATCATACCACTAGTACCTAACATATAAGAGGCTCTTGTGTTGGTTATATCATCATTACCTTCTAAATCCCATATGATTAAAGAAACGGTTTCTTTTGGAGAAATTACAACTTCTTTTTTTAATATGTGTACACCAATGGTTACTTTGTAATTGTCTGTAAAGGTATCTTCGACAAAACGTCTTATAAGGGAAGATTTACCAACGCCAAAGTGACCTAGTAGTACTATTTTTTTAGAGATATTCATTAGCAAAATATGCTTTTAATTTTTTAGTTAAAGATTCTTTATTTCTTAAATCTGTTTGGTTTATTGTGTTTTGCGCAAAATCCAGTAGCTTGTCTTCTAATGCACTTTTATGAGTAGCATTAAATATGCCAGAAATTACAACTGCGATATAATAGGATGAGAAATTTTGAATATAAATGCTATAGGTTTCATATTCAATGAGCTCTAGATCTTGATCGCTTTTTTTAAATGCATCTTCTACAAAGCTTTTAATTGCAGTTAGCATTCCGGCAACCATATCTTCATCTATATCATCTGTTTTGGAGTATTTTGAAATGAGTAAACCAGACCCTTTTTCAATAACCATAAACTGATTTAATCTTGGAGCCTGTTGCGCTTGTAAAATTAAATCGGCCTCACTAATACCAGATGTTTTAGCTTTAAATTTTCGTTTAAAACCTTTAAAAGAAAAGGTGTTGTCTATTTGTGCGTTTATTTTTTCTGATAAAAGTTTAAATTCATTTTGAATGTACTTTTTTATCATTCTACCTAGAATAGGATATAATGCTTCTACTACTGCATCTTGCGAGTTTTTTATCTCTGTTTTTAAGGCTTCTGTAATGGTAGGGCCTAGTGTTTCTGGTATTTCTAGAACAAATTTATTTAATTGATCTTGAATAATAGGGTTTACCTTTTCGGATAAATTTGTTTTTTGATTTATCGTTTCTTCTAGAACTTTAATTTTCTCATGAATAGATAAAGCGTATTCTCTCTCCTCTGTTAATAAGATGTCTTTGAGGACTTTAAGTTTATCTTCTTGATTCATAAGTGCTAGTAATTTGTATTACTTGCTTATTTTTTCTCCAAGATTCATTAATAAATCACCTAACAGTTTTCTGTCTAGTTTCTTGTCATCAAGAGTCTCTGCTTTGTCATTAAAAGAATTTTCAAGATCTGTAATTCTTATGTTAATGTCGGTACTTAAGTTATCAATATTTTGAAGTAATTCTTTTCTAACATCATCCACCAAATTTTCTAATTCTTGCTTTTTAGAAAGAATGTCATTTTTTACAGATTCAAACTCACTATCGTAAGCTTGCATGTTTTCTCCAAAAATAAGCTGTTTTATGGCGTCAATCTTGGTGGAAGCTTCTACATCCGAATTATGTGTTGTCGTGTTGTTATTTGTAAGTTTTTCTTTAGCCATTATGGTTTAGCTTTTGTTTAAAAAAGTAATGTACAAAAATAATGAAAAAGTAATGACTTAAACTAGTAATTTTTAAGCGTTTTGCATAAATTCTTCTGCTTTTTCCACCATATTTTTACTTCCACATAAAAAAGGTACTCTTTGATGAAGTTCTGTAGGTTCAATTTCCATAATTCTGGTATAGCCATCACTCGCTTTTCCGTTTGCTTGTTCTGCTATAAAGGCCATCGGATTACACTCGTATAACAAGCGTAATTTACCTTCCGAATTTTTAGAACTTTTAGGGTACATGTAGATCCCTCCTTTTATCATATTTCTATGAAAATCGGAAACTAAAGAGCCAATATATCTGCTGGTGTATGGTCTATCACCTTCTTCCATTTGGCAATATTTAATGTAGTTTTTAACACCTAGAGGAAAGTGTACATAGTTCCCTTCGTTTACCGAGTAAATTTTACCATCTACAGGAAACTTCATGTTTGGGTGTGATAAATAAAAGGTACCAATTGCTGGATTGAGTGTAAAGCCATTAACACCATCTCCGGTGGTGTAAACAATCATGGTAGATGTACCGTACACAATATAACCAGCGGCTACTTGTTGGTCTCCTTTTTGTAAAAAATCTTCTAAAGTAACAGGAGTTCCTACAGGTG
Organism: Oceanihabitans sp.; assembly: GCA_018067265.1. Taxonomy (GTDB): domain Bacteria; phylum Bacteroidota; class Bacteroidia; order Flavobacteriales; family Flavobacteriaceae; genus Oceanihabitans. The sequence goes on from JAGPUY010000322.1 coordinate 3,532, forward strand.
TTACACGTCTGTATATAGAAAAAATAGTACCAACAGAAACGTTTACATCGATGTTAGAGGAACCATCTAAAGGATCTATTAGAACAATATATTTATTTTGATTATTTTCATCTTGACTATTAATTGCAATAAAATCATCTTCTTCTTCACTTGCAATACCACAAACGATATTTCTTTTGGTAAGTGTTTGTATAAATTTTTCGTTAGCATAAACATCCAGTTTTTGTTGGTCTTCTCCTTGAATGTTTGTGTCTCCTGCTGCGCCAATAATATCTACTAAACCTGCTTTGTTTACTTCGTGGTTTACCACTTTTGCAGCTAGCCTAATGGAGTTTATAAGTCTAGATAACTCGCCAGAAGTATATTTAAAGGATGTTTGATTTTCTATAATAAATTCTCCTAATGTTTGTTTTGTTCTAGACATAATAGCTTTTTAATAGTTTGTACAAATATCGTTTTTTTTAACAAACTATAACGTTATCGTTTTACTTTAATGCATAAAAATTAATGGCTTTAAACTATATTTGAGAATAAAATAAGTAGATGGACTTTATAATTAGAGAAGCAACAATAAAAGATGCAAAACAAATCTTAGATTTAATTGTAGAATTGGCAGTTTTTGAAAAGGAACCAGATGCAGTGGAGGTTACGGTGCAAGATTTAGAAGAAGACGGGTTTGGAAGTAATCCCGTTTTTAAATGTTTTGTCGCCGAATATCAAAATGAAATTGCAGGAATAGCTGTGGTTTATGATCGATATTCTACTTGGAAAGGTAAAATAATTCACCTGGAAGATCTTATCGTTAGTCAAAAATATAGAGGCAAAGGTCTTGGTACTTTACTTTTGAATCAAGTCGTTATTTATGGAAATAAACTTGGTGTTAAAAGAATCAATTGGGAAGTTATTGATTGGAATGAACCTGCAATTAGTTTCTATGAACAAAAAGGAGCAAATGTACTTCGTAATTGGGATGTTGTACAACTGGATGAAATGGGAATCAAAAATTATTTATTAAATATATGATAGTTTTTAAATTTGGTGGTGCATCTATTAAAGATGCTGAAGGTGTAAAAAACTTAGTTAAAACCCTACAAACTGTTGGTTTTGAAAAGACCTTAATTGTAGTTTCTGCAATGGGTAAAATCACCAACGCTTTAGAACAAGTTATCGATAAATATTATAAGGATAAAACGGCATTGCAAAGTGCTATTCAAGAAATTAAAAAGTTTCACAATGAAATTTTATTAGATTTATTTGCGAATGAAAATCATGCGGTGTTTGCTAGAATAAGTAGTTTGTTCGACGAATTAGATTCCTTTTTCAAAACCAATAAATCACCAGATTATAATTATGTGTATGATCAAACGATATGTTATGGTGAGTTGGCGTCTACCATAATCATTAGTGCGTATTTTAATGAAGTAGGTTTAAAAAACAGCTGGTTAGATGTAAGAGAATACATTAAAACAGATAATTATTATAGAAGAGCAAATGTAAATTGGGAAATAACGCAAGCACAAATTAGTACGAAGTTTAATACCAATACGTTAAATGTTACACAAGGATTTATTGGTAGTGATGCTAATAATTTTACAACTACTTTAGGTAGAGAAGGAAGTGATTATACCGCAGCAATTTTTGCCTATTGTTTAAATGCAGAAAGTGTGACTATCTGGAAGGATGTTCCGGGGGTTTTAAATGCAGACCCGCGTTATTTTGAAAACGCACAATTGTTAAACAGAATATCGTATAGAGAAGCTATTGAGTTGGCTTTTTATGGCGCGTCTGTAATACACCCTAAAACGTTGCAACCTTTACAGCAAAAGGAAATCCCTTTGTATGTAAAGTCTTTTTTAAATCCGGAAGCCGCAGGAACGAAGGTGAGTAAAGGCATGGATTTGGATCCCAAAATACCTTGTTTTATTGTTAAGAAAAAACAGGTGTTAATTTCTCTTTCGTCTTTAGATTTCTCGTATATAGTAGAAGAAAATATTAGTGAAATATTTAGTTTGCTTCATTTGTATAAAATGAAAGTCGATGTCATACAAAACTCGGCTATTAGTTTTTCGGTTTGTATCGAAAATAATTATAATAATTTAGGTAAATTAATACAGCATTTAAAAGCGAAATTTAGAGTAGTTTATAATGAAGATGTTTCGCTATACACCATTAGGCATAGTAATGATCAAGTGGTTAAACAATTAGAAAAAGGTAAAGTTGTACTTTTAAAACAGTTAACGCAATCTACTACGCAGATCGTTACTAAGTAAACATTTATTACATTTGCGCTTGCGTATATATTTTTCTGTACGTAAGAAAGTGAAAAAAAATAGCATAAAAAAACAAAGATGAGTCTAGTAACCGCAAAAGAAGTAGCAAAAGCCATACACGTAGATAAGTATGGTTTTCTAGGTACATTCTTTGGTTGGCTTCTAATGAAGGTTCTAAAAATATCGACCATAAATAAAGTTTACAATAGAAATAAACATTTAGAAGGTTTGCCTTTTTTAGAAGCTATTTTAGATGAATTCCAGATTAAATTCGAAATTCCTGAAGAAGATTTAAAACGTTTACCAAAAGATGGCGCATACATAACTGTATCTAACCATCCACTTGGTGGCATAGATGGTGTTTTGCTTTTAAAATTGATGTTAGAGCAAAGAAATGATTTTAAGATAATTGCGAACTTCTTGCTTCATCGTATTGCACCAATGAAACCTTATATTATGCCTGTAAATCCTTTTGAAGACAGGAAAGATATTAAATCTAGTATTGCAGGTTTTAAAAATTCCCTTTTACATTTACGTGACGGTCATCCACTTGGTGTGTTTCCTGCAGGAGAAGTTTCTAC
>JAGPUY010000328.1 GCA_018067265.1 Oceanihabitans sp.
CAATTGCAGGGTTTATAATATCTAGAATTGGAAAAAGTTTAAAGAAAAAATCTGGAAGAGTACAACAAGAGCAAGGTGTCTTTTTATCTACCTTAGAAGAAACCTTAAGCGGATTGAAAGTAATAAAAGGTTTTAATGCGGAAGAACGTTTTAACAGTAAATTTCAAGAATCCACTAATCGATTTTATCACTTTTCAAATACCTTACTTAACCGTCAAAATTTAGCTTCACCAACCAGTGAATTCTTAGGTATTGCAACTATTGCCGCTTTATTATGGTATGGAGGAAGCATGGTTTTAATAGATAAAAGTCTTTCTGGAGGTGCATTTATCACTTACATGGCTTTAGCCTATCAAATATTAACTCCTGCAAAAGCTATAAGTAAAGCTAGTTATAAAGTAAAAGCTGGTAATGCTGCTGCAGATCGTGTTTTAGAAATTATTGAAACACCGTCTGTTCTAGAAGATAAACCAAATGCAATCATTAAAACAAATTTCGAAAAAGCGATAGATATCAACAACATCTCTTTTAAATATGAAGACGATTTAGTACTTAAAAACTTTAGCGTACACGTACCTAAAGGAAAAACAATAGCACTTGTTGGACAATCAGGATCGGGTAAATCTACCATTGCCAATCTGGTTACTCGTTTTTATGATGTAAATGAAGGTAATATCTCTATTGATGGCGAAGACATTAGAAACCTTACTAAAAAATCGCTACGTAGTTTAATTGGTTTAGTAACGCAAGATTCTATTCTATTTAATGAAACGGTAAAAAATAACATTTTAATAGGAAATCCAAACGCCACAGATGAAGAAGTTATTGATGCTTTAAAAATAGCCAATGCTTGGGAGTTTGTTAAAGACTTACCAAAAGGAATAGAAACTAATATTGGAGATTCTGGAGGAAAACTTTCTGGCGGACAAAAACAACGTTTAAGTATTGCTCGTGCTGTTTTAAAGAATCCACCTATTATGATTCTAGATGAAGCAACTTCTGCTTTAGACACAGAAAGCGAACGCTTAGTGCAAGTAGCGCTAGAAAACATGATGAAAAACAGAACTTCGATTGTAATTGCACATAGACTTTCTACCATTCAAAATGCGGATCAAATTCTAGTCATGCAAAAAGGAGAAATTGCAGAACAAGGTACACACAAAGAACTTATGGATAAAAATGGCGTGTATAGAAAACTAGTAGAAATGCAAAGTTTCGAATAGTTATTAAATTTCAAAAAAATTAAAATAAAAAAAGCTAGAAGAAATTCTAGCTTTTTTTTGTTTATGTTAGACTTGGGGCGACTAACATGAAGTAGGTTTGTTGGTGTAAATATATATTAAATAAACATACCAACCAAAAAAAATATGTATTTCAGCATGTGAAAAATGTATTTCATCGTGTTTTAAAACCTTAAAACACTAATTACCAACTTATTACGATTCTGTAAAAAAGCGCCTTTTTTTTCCACTTAAATAAAAAAAGGATTCTTTTTTAAACTTTTTGTAAATTAATGAGTCTAAAAAGTATAAACTAAATAAATTCTGTGTTAAACGAAACAGTTTTTTTACAACAACTAAAGTCTAAAAACTCTAAAGAGCAAGCTTTTAAAGAGTTAGTTACACAATATAAAGAGCGTTTGTATTGGCACATTCGTCATATAGTAAAATCGCATGATGATACCGATGATGTGCTACAAAACACATTTATTAAGGTTTTTAAAAACATAGATAATTTTAAAGGAGATAGTAAAATTTACTCTTGGATGTATAGAATAGCAACGAACGAAGCTATTACACATATAAATAAAAACGCAAAACGATTACAAATAACGAATCAAGAAACCCAAGACCTAGCCATTAATAATTTACAATCGGATGTCTATTTTGAAGGCAATGAAATACAATTAAAATTACAGGAAGCCATTGCAACACTGCCTGAAAAACAACAATTGGTTTTTAATATGAAATATTTTCAAAATATTAAATACAAAGATATGTCAGAAATACTAGAAACGAGTGAAGGTGCACTAAAAGCATCCTATCATATTGCAACAAAGAAAATTGAAGACTATTTAACTAAAGATTAAACCTTTGTCCTAAATAAAAGTCTAAATATGAAGATGAATACAAATTTAAACAACATACAAGATCCAGGATTCAAAGTACCAAAAGATTATTTTGAGAACTTCGAAGCATCTATTATAAGTCATGTAAACTTAAAAGAAAAAGTTTCAGACCCTGGTTTTACAGTACCTAAAGATTACTTTGCTAAAGTTGACCATGATATTTTAACAAAAGTGAATAAACAAGAGCCTGTAAAAGTGATTCCGTTATTTAACAAAAGAAACCTAATTTACATATCGGGTATAGCTGCAGCCATCTTATTATTGTTCAATATACCTACGTTAAACACCGAAGTAACCTACGCCTCTTTATCTACAGAAACAGTGGAAAATTTTGTTCTTAATGAAGATTATAGCGCGAATGATTTAGCAACTTTATTTAACGACATAGACCTATTAGAAGAAGACGGTTTTAATAGCATTAGCTTTACAGATGAAGCGATGCAAGATTACCTAAACAATAATTTAGAACTAAACGATTTATATACAGAATAAAACAATAACAATGAAAAAATCAATTATAACATTATTTATATTATTTCTTTCTGTTGCTGCTTTTTCACAACATGACAGACAAGAAAAAGAAGATAAAATTAAAGCTTTAAAAATAGCTTATTTAACAGAAAACTTAGATTTATCCACCACGGAAGCACAAAAGTTTTGGCCAATTTATAATAAATATGAAGAGCAACAACAAAGTGTAAGAAGTGATTATCACGATAAAAAAAGAGATATCCATTTTGATACTTTAACAGAAACAGAAGCTCAAAAAATATTAAGTGAAATGGAAGCGTTAAATGCGAAGCGCAACAGCATTAATGATAACTATATGTTAGCATTGAAAAAAGTGCTTTCCGCAAAACAAATTTTACTTCTCAAAAACACAGAAGACAACTTTAAAAGAAAAATGTTTAGTGAGTATAAAAAAAGAAAAGACGCTAAAAACTAAGCTTTACATTGAAATTCATAAAAACAGCCATTGTAATATACAATGGCTGTTTTTTTGTTTTCAATCAAACACTACTACTTTGTGACTTTTTGAAATGAAACTATTTAAAAGTCAATTTACTAATTCGCCTTGCTCCTGCTGCATAGGCTGTACTATCATTTAAAAATCGGAGTGTATAGTAACCTTCATCACTTAAATGTTTCCAAGTATTTCCTGCATCGCTACTATAATCGATTCCTTTAAAACCTATTGCAACTAAACCTTTGGCATTACTATTAGGTACATATTGCACGCAACTTCTATAACCCGGACTTTGGTTTTGTGCAACCAATTGCCAAGATTTCCCACCATCATTTGTTCTTATTTTATTAGCAGAACTATCTGCTGCTTTGGTATAATCACCACCAATTGCAAATCCATTATTTTCATCATAGAAATCTACAGAATACATTCCTGTAGTTTCTAGACCTTGAACGATTGACGTTTCAAAAACCTCCCAAGTTTTTCCTTTATCTGGTGAGAATAAAATTCTGCTTGCCTTTCCTCCTGTTGCTACCCATGTTTTGTCACCAACAATTGCAATATTAGTATCGCTTGCAGCAAATGCTGCTTCTCCTGCTTTTGCTTTTGGTAAGATATCGCAGGATAGTTTATTCCAAGTATCTCCACCATCACGAGTTATTATGATGCTCATGCAATCGTCTGTTGGATCACCAATAGCAATCCCTTCTTGATCATTCCAGAAATCCATAGCATCGTAGAATGCTTTTTCATGGTTTTCTTGGTAAACTACTTCATCTTCTTCTCCTCCTATTTTAAATAACAAAGCTGGAGAAGCAATACTTAAAGCAAAGCCATTGTCTTTAGTACCTGCTAAAGATCTAAAATTAGGGGTTATAGTATCGTGTTGTAACTGAATTAAATATTTATAATCCAAAACAGCCACTGCACCATCTTCATCTTCCGTTATTACACCTATTTTCCCTGAAGACGTTGCAAAATATGCCAAGTTATTTTCATAAACTTCCAAAGCTCTAACGTTCAACAAAGAGTCTTGCAACAAGATTTCGATATCCACTGTTTTATAATCTTTAACTTTAAATGGTGTTTCTTTCTTTCCGCAGGAAAACAAAAAACAAAGAACAACTACTAGAAGAATACTATTTTTCATAAATTTTAAATTTCTATAAAAATAGAAAAGCTTTATGACATAATCATAAAGCCTTTCCTGCTATTAATTAAAACGAACTAAATCCTTTAGGGATTAGGATTTAAAATCACTTCTAATTACGTATAATTTTTAAAACACTACTATCATTAACATAAACCACATACATACCTTTAGAGAAATCTGAAAAATCTATTATTATATTATTTGCACTTGTCTGCTTGTTGTCTAGTAATAATTGGCCTTGCATATTATAAACCTTAATCGATTCAATTAAATAAGAAGTATTCGCTATAGTTACTATATTACTTGTAGGGTTTGGATAATACTTTAAATGGTTATTAAAATCTACTTCATCTATAGATAAAGATTCAT
>JAGPUY010000329.1 GCA_018067265.1 Oceanihabitans sp.
AACGATACACTATTAACATGCAATTTCAAAAAGCATAGTGAATACATAAAAAGTAAAAGAGATATAAAAACCTTATAATCTAGTATTACACGCTTTTTTTTATTTCATTTCTACAATTAAAAATGTTTATAATTTCTTTGATTACACCACGAAACTAATTAGAGGAAACAGTTGCAGAACAAGATTACTGCGATCTGCAGTATTACAGACTTATATTCAAGTTCTTTTTAGTTAAAATTTAGCCAAACTTAAGGATTCAAAAATCTATTCATATTCCATTTCACGTACATGTACTAGTACTTAACTTTACGGTATGCGTTACCATTTTATTGGATAATGGCATTACTAAACTGGCTTAAAATTTATATTAAAAACAATCTTAAAACTAATTTATGAAACATTTAATAATGGGCTTATTAACGGTTTGCCTTCTTTCCTGCGGTACAACTAAAACCGTTAGACAATCAAAAAAAGTGATAAAAGGCGATTGGATAGTAGATACTATTACCTACAGCGAACTAGGAACTTATAATGTCAAACTATTAGGAGACGCTTCAAAAAAATGCTTTGAAGGTAGTACATGGCATTTTATTCCAAATAACAATACAGGAACCTACGCTATAACAGATTTAGAGTGCACAGATGGTGTTAGAAACTTTGTGTTTACTATTAAAGAAATAGATGAACTAACTGGTTTATATGATTTCTTATTAAAACCTACCAATGAAAAAAACAAATCAGAAACGAATGCTGGATTCCGACTAAACTTAACTGCATTGTCTGACACACAAATGCAATGGAAACAAACGGTAGACTTAGAAGGAAAACCGTTTACAATAACTATTAATTTTTCAAAATTTTAAAAACAATATGAAGACTACGATAAAAAAGACAGGAATTATACTTTTCACCATGCTAGCAGCAATGAACTTAAGCAACTGTAAATCGGTTGAAAATGCAAACAACAAACAAAAAGGAGCTGTTATTGGAGCCACTGGAGGCGCTATTTTGGGTGCCATTCTTGGTAACAACATAGGAAAAGGAGGTAATAGCGAACTAGGTGCTGTTATTGGCGGTGTAGTTGGTGGTGGCGCGGGTGTTCTTATTGGAAATAAAATGGATAAGCAAGCTCAAAAAATTGAAGAAGAAATACCAGGAGCAACCGTAGAACGTATTGATGATGGTATTGTCATTACTTTTGATGAAAACAGTGGTGTTTTTTTTGCTACAGAAAAATATAATATTAATACGGTATCACAAGATAATTTAAACAAATTGGCAGCTGTTTTTAAAGAGTATCCAGACACAAACATATTAGTTGTTGGTCACACAGATAGCGCTGGTAATGAAGACTACAACATGACGCTTTCTAAAAACAGGGCTAATGCTGTAACTAATTATTTAACTAGTCAAGGATTAAACTATGGTCGTTTTACAACCAATTGGTTTGGCGAGTCACAACCAATGCACGACAATTCAACGGCAGAAGGTAGAGCAAAAAACAGACGGGTTAATGTTGCTATTTTACCAAATCAAAATATGATTGATACCGCTAAACAGCAAACAGGTAATTAAAATTTTATTTACATTTGTATATATCTCGTTTTCATTGTTATTTTGAAAACGAGATTTTTTATATCCTTTTAATTTTTCAGCACGACCAATGAACAATCTATTACGTTTTATAATTTCCAAAACCCAATTACCAGAAACTTCTGTAAAAAATACGATTACTCTTTTAAATGAAGACTGTACCATTCCTTTTATTTCTAGATACCGAAAAGAAGCTACTGGGAATTTAGACGAGGTCCAAATTGGGGACATTGTAAAATACAAAGAACAATTTGAAGCTTTAGAAAAACGTAAAGCAGCCATTTTAAAAGTCTTGGAAGATCAAGATGTTTTAACTCAAGAATTAAAATCGAAAATAGAAACTTGTACCGATTTAACAACACTAGAAGATCTATACTTACCCTATAAGAAGAAGCGAAAAACCAAAGCAGAAACTGCTAGAAAAAACGGATTAGAACCTTTGGCTAAAATTATTATGAGCCAAAATACTAAGGATATAGAATCGGTAGCTTTTAAGTATATAAAAGGAGAAATCACTTCTACAGAACATGCTTTAGAAGGCGCAAGACATATTATTGCAGAGTGGATTAACGAGCGTACAGATGTTAGAAATAATATTAGAAACCAGCTGGAACGTTACGCAATCATTTCCACGAAAGTGATAAAAACAAAAAAGGAAGACGAAAAGGCTCAAAAATTTAGAGACTACTTTGAATGGGAAGAGTCTTTAAATAGAATTCCTTCGCATAGATTGCTTGCTATTTTAAGAGCAGAATCCGAAGGTTTTATCCGCGTAAAGATTGAAATCGATAATGAACGTGCTATACAAAAAATAGAAAATAAAATGATACGCTCGCAAAACGATTGTGCAGCGCAAATGGAATTAGCAATAGCCGATGCATATAAACGATTGCTTTTACCTTCCTTATCTAACGAAGCTTTACAAAATGCAAAAGATAAAGCAGACGAATCTGCAATTA
>JAGPUY010000334.1 GCA_018067265.1 Oceanihabitans sp.
AAACCATTCAGTTGCTTGGTGAAGTTATTACAGATAATGAAGATAAGGTGATTGAGATCATTGGTACCTGTCAAGACGTAACAGAGCAAAGGATGGCAGAAATCAAGTTTAAAGGATTATTAGAGTCTGCTCCAGATGCTATGGTAATTGTAAATGATCATGGAAAAATACAGCTAATTAATAGGCAAGCTGAAAAATTATTTGGGTATACATCGGAAGAATTATTGAGTAAGTCCGTAGAATTATTAATCCCGATACGATATAAACATAAGCACACTTCGCATCGTGACGGGTTTTTCGAGCTACCTAAAACAAGAAAAATGGGGCAAGGAAGAGAGCTTTATGCACTTACTAAAAATGGTCGGGAAATACCAATTCAAATAAGCTTAAGTCCGCTTAAAACAGAAGAAGGTTTGCTCGTTTCTGCTGCTATTAGAGATATTACTATTCAAAAAAAGGCAGAAACAAAAATATTGGAAGCCAATAATAGTTTAGAAATGTTGGCTAATAAACTAACCGTGCAAAACGTGCAATTAGCTGATTTTGCACATATAACTTCGCATAATTTACGTGCTCCAGTAAGTAATTTAAACTCCCTATTAGCTTTTTATAAAGCTGCAGATTCGGAGGAGGAAAAAAATATTTTGTTCGATAAATTTGAAATTGTTATACATCATCTTACAGAAACACTAAACACATTAATTGAAGCCTTAAAAACTAAAGATGCTAATGATGTAGGGATGGAGACGCTTACATTTAACGAAATCTTGAACAAAACAAAAGAGATTCTTTCTGGTCAGATTTTAAAAACGGACACCAAAATAAGCTGTGATTTTTCAGAAAATCCAAATATTAAATATAATAGAGTTTATTTAGAAAGTATTTTTCTTAATTTAGTGGGAAATGCAATTAAGTATAAATCGGAAGATAGAACACCAGAGATTTTTATTTATTCTACCATAGAAAATGGTGTGCAAAAACTCAAATTTAAAGACAATGGTCTAGGTATTAATTTAGAGAGACATGGTCATAAAATATTTGGTTTAAACAAAGTTTTTCATAGGCACCCAGATGCTAAAGGTGTCGGTTTGTTTATGACAAAAGTACAAGTGGAAGCTATGGGAGGAAAAATATCGGTAGAAAGTGAAGTGCATGTTGGTTCGACTTTCCATATTAATTTTAATGAATAATAAATGAATAAAAATTTTAATTTTTGTATTGTTGATGACGATGATATCTATCAGTTTACTATAAAAAAGACGATAAAAGCGCTTAATCTAGCACAAAATATAATGGCTTTTTCGGATGGAGAAGAAGCTTTGAATTTTATGATTGAGAACCTTAATAAGGATGAAGAACTTCCAGATGTTATTTTGTTGGATATTAATATGCCAATAATGGATGGGTTTCAGTTTATGGAAGAATACATAAAAATCAAACCGAAATTAGGAAAGAAAATCACTATATATATGGTTTCTTCTTCTGTGGATATGGCCGATTTGGCAAGAGCAAAAAAGATAAGTGAAATTTCAGATTATATTATTAAGCCTATTAAAAAGGATAAAATAAAAGCGATTATTGAAAAATTACTTTGGGATAAAAATATAGATTAGTACTCCTATTTAATTAATTGTGTGCTATTCTTTTCTTTTAAGCAAATAATAGTCATTTAGCAATCTACCATTATACTTTCTAGAGTCTTTAGAAACCGTATTTAAATCGTACGTCGTAATTTTTTCGATCGTATATAATGCTGTTAAAGTAGATTGATCTTCAGGGTTTATACCATTAGCCAACATACCAAAAGTGTTTTCTTTCGGAAAATGGAATGTATTATCCTCCTTTTTTATTTCCGGAATGGTACCGCCGAACTGCCAAATCATTTCGGGGGAAACATAATTTAAACCATATACTTTTAGTTGATTTGTAGACGCTTCTTCTTGTAGCTTAGAAATAGGTTTGTAATTACTACTAGTAAAGGCAGTGCTTAATGGTAAAGCCGTGAGTAAAACGGAAGCAAAGAATAATACCGTATATATAAAAACCTGTTGTATATTCTTCTTTTTTAAATGCATTAAAATTAAAACGCCAAGGCTTACTAAAATGACAGAAGCTAGAATATACCAAAACCAATAACCAGCTAAATTGTCTTTTAAAAACACATAAGCTAGTATAGGAAAAACAATTCCTATGCAACCAATTAACCCAAAGTTAAAATATACGGGTACGGTTTCTTTTTTGTCTTTAAGATCTTTAAACCGTCTTATTAAATACTCGATATAAAATCCGATATTCATTGCTAAAGGAATTAAAACCGGCATGAGGTAGCGCGATTTTTTTTCCGGAATTATAGATAGTAAAACAACGGCAAGTACGGTCCATAAAAAGGAAAAAGTATATGCTTTTTTATTACGTACTCTGTTTTTTAAATATGGATATAGTAAACTAATTACTGCAGGAATAGTCCACAATCCGCTTTGTGTAAAAAAGCTCCAGTAGTAATAAAAAGGTCTTACGTTGTAGCTAGACCAATTCCCGGTTTCTTTGGAGGTAATCGCTTCAAAAGTTGTGGGATCTTGTAACCTTACATATAAAAACCACCAGCATCCAATAAGAACGGTTAGAAGTAAAATACTAAAATAGGAAAAGGCTTTCGCTTTAAAATTACGGTATTTAAAGGTGAAACCATAGGCAATTAAAAACGGAAGAAGTACCGCATACATAGAAACTGGACCTTTGCACATAAAAGATAAGCCAATAAATAGCCCCGATAAAAGCGTATGTTTCCAATAGTTGTTTTCGGCTTTAAAAAGCTGAAATAAATAGAAAATGCCAATAAGCATAAAACCATGTGTGAAAATATCCCAAGGCGCTTCAATAATAATTCCTATCACATAGAAAGAGCTAATAACAATTAGGGCATTAATAAAACTATGGGTATTGTTTTTAAGTAGTAATTGGGAGAGCTTATACATAAAAACACCAATAAGCATCACCATAAGTACGGCAGGTAAACGCAGACCAAAAACGCTTTTTATTCCGAAAATAAAACTAGAAATAGCAGCTAGCCAAGTTGGTAATGGTGGTTTTTCATATCGAGCTTCCCCATTCATAGTGGTTAATAGCCAATGATTATCCTGAACCATTTCCCGAGCAGTGATGAAATTTCGAGCCTCCATGATAGAAACAGGAATGATTTCTAAATTTGGTAGAAGCATAAAAGCTACCAAAATACAAATGCTAATTACTGGGTATTTCTCAAGGATTTTTAACATGACTCTTTTTTATTAGCATTAAATTTCGACTATAAATAACGGCACCAAAAAGCTGCCCTATAAATAGAACAGGATCTTTTCTAATAATGGCATAGGTTAAAATTAAGGTGGAACCTATTAGGCTTAAAAGCCAAAAACCAAA
>JAGPUY010000339.1 GCA_018067265.1 Oceanihabitans sp.
AGAACGATAAGAACGATAAGAACGATAAGAACGATAAGAACGATAAGAACGATAAGAAATCTAATCTATCAAAAACAGAAGAACAAAAAATAAATACAAAAAATACTCAAAAGAAAAAGGTTTCATTAAATGAATTAAGAAAACTTAAAAAGGCTGAAAAAGACAAAAAAGAGGATTCAATTCCTCCTGTAAATTTTAAAAAATGGAATGTATTCCCATTCGTTTCAGCAGATTATTTTGGAGCTTTAAATCATAAATCATCCAATAATTACTCCTTTAATTATGGTGTAAAAATAAGTTATTCTCTAACAGAAAAAGTAGCATTTAGAATTGGAGTAAATAAATTAAATCTAAAATTCACATTTATGGATCGGGATAATAAGTTCGAACAAAAAATTGAATATTTAGAAATTCCTGTAGATTTTAAACAAACACTTTTTAATAAAAAAATTAGTATGGATTTAATTGCTGGATTTAGCTATTTGCATTTGTTTAACCAAAGTATTTATGCAAAGGATGGCAGTGATGTATCCAATTCATTCCAAGAGAATTCAAACGTTTCTATACATATAGGTTTAGGTTTTAGCACAAAAATTTTCAAATCCTTAAATTTTAATATCGAACCAATGTTTAAATACCATTTTAACCCAACGCAAAACCAATTAAAATCTCAAACATTCCAGATTTCAATAATAAGTGGTTTTGAATATAAATTTTAATTCTAAAATTTTAGTTATGAAAATTCTTAAACTCTCACTCCTGCTAGTATTAATTTTCACAATTTCTTGTTCTTAGAATACAGACAATAATATAGAAACAAATACCAATCCTAGTTTTAATACGCTAGAAGTTATTGAGGCGGATTCTGATTTGTTTCAAGACCTAAAGGATGTTGCAACTGATGAAGAAAAACCAGACCTAAGCATTGTATGTATAGCCTTTATTTACCCGTTAACTATTTTTGTTTTTAATGAAACCAATGCATATGTTGCTACTTCGGTTTTAGAAGATCACACACAGTTTAGTACTTTTCTAGAAGTTATAGTATTAGTGTTCGTTTTCCTATTATAAGTACTTTGTATTCTGGAGAAGAAGTAATAATTAATACAAAAGAAGAATTAAAAGAAGCAATTGATAATTGTTTAAGCGAAGAGCTAATTACAGAATGCAATACACTGTTACAAAACTGTGTTTGGAAAGTTGGTTATAGCTATAATTATGACAATACATACTTAGGTGGAATATTTAGAGAAGATAATGGCTTAACAAATTTCACTATAGATAGTAATTTATTTAATGGTTCTTGGCCACCTTTTAATATTGAAAGCGAGTTACATATAAACATTAACCTTAATAATACTGATGAAACTGGTGCCTTTTTTAATTATGATTGGAAAGTCGAGTATCTAGACGAAAACTCTCTTCTACTTACTAATGGAGATCGTGAACTTGTTTTAAACCAAAGATGCGATACTGATTATAAAGCATGCAACAACTTTGTTTTTGAAGTTTGTGAAACACAGATTGGGAGCGAAATTTCAGAATTTATATTAGATGATTATTCTCCTTGTATTTTTGATACTTTAGAATTAGATGAAACATTTGATATAAGTCATTACGAAACAGAAGAAGATGCACTTGACATGCTTAATCCTATAGCATTAGCTATCGCTTATACAAATTTAGAAAGCGATCAATCTATTTAGGTAAGAATAGATGATATTGAAAATGAGTTACCGTATTACGTTGTAATTATATTATTTTCAATTAGCTGTTAAACAAGAATGTAATTATATATTTTGATTGAAGATATCTAAGCAAAAATTAGCGAGAACAAGCAAAAAAAATAGTCTGAAATTTCTCAGTTATGTATTTTATAATTGATCTATTAGCTCAAATAAAACATCCATTATTCTCCACTTGTTTCTAAATAGCAATGGGTGCATAGAAATTCTCAGATAGAATTAATTATTAGCTATTCCTCTCTTCTTATTATTGACATTGTATCAAACAAACAGAAATACTCAAAAAAAGAGCATTAATCACTCTTAAATAACGAGAACTCTCCTATTTGTCACCGACAGACTGTCACAGTTCGTCATTTTAGAATTTTCTGAATTTTCATATCGTTAACTAATACCTCAGTATATTTCCAATATACTAATCATTGCACCAAATTCCATAAAATATCGAAATTCTTCAAATCACATTTACATTTTGGCACACTCGCATAGTAATTGAGGCTATTGTATTGAAATGACAGTTATTATTTTAATCTAAATAAATTATGAAAGTATTAGTAATAGGAGCCGGAAACATGGGTTTAACTTATTCAGAAGGGATAGCAAATTCTTCTTTGTTAGGCAAACAAAAATTAAGAATTTATGATACAAA
The DNA here is from genome assembly GCA_018067265.1 of Oceanihabitans sp. Lineage (GTDB taxonomy): Bacteria > Bacteroidota > Bacteroidia > Flavobacteriales > Flavobacteriaceae > Oceanihabitans. The sequence continues at coordinate 2,395 of JAGPUY010000339.1, forward strand.
TGTAAATAAAATGGAAACACTTAGACAAGAATCTAAGTTTGATGTTTACACATCTTTAGCAGATGCGTTACCCCAATCAGACATCGTGTTTTTAGCAGTAAAACCTTATCACTGCGAGATGCTCTTCAAAGAAATGTTACCATTAGTAAATAAAGAACAGATTTTTGTATCGCTCATGGCTGGTGTGACTATAAAAACCATTCAAGATGGTTTAAACGTTGAAAAAGTAATTAGAACAATGCCTAATCTACCAGCAAAAGTTGGTAAAGGTGTTACCTCTTATACAGAGGCAGAGGAGATATCTAAAGTAGAACTTTTGATGATTAGACATTTATTAGATACCACAGGAACATCCATACATGTTAATTCAGAAAAATTTATCGATGCCTCGACGGGTATTTCAGGTAGCGGACCAGCTTACGTATTTTATTTTATGCAATCGATGTTAGAAGCTGCACTAAAAATGGGGTTTTCAGATTACGATTCAAAAGTACTAGTAAGCAATACGTTTGAAGGTGCTATAGAATTATTCAACAAATCTAATATATCACCAGAAAGTTGGATAGACAAAGTATCCTCAAAAGGAGGTACAACTCAAGCTGCTATAGACTCTTTAGACGAAAATAACGTAAAGCAACTCATACAAGATGCAGCTTATGCTGCTTTTGATAGAGCTGTAGAATTAGGAAAAGAAAAATAAATTATGGAAGATGATATTAAACGTGTGGTTGTAAAAGTTGGAACCAACGTATTAACAAATAAAGATAATAGAATATTAGGACCTATTCTTAGGGAATTGGTAAAACAGATTTCAGAATTATACGAACGTGGAATCATGGTTATTTTAGTCTCTTCTGGTTCTGCAATTGCAGGAAAAGAAATCTTAGGAGACACGAAAATAACAGACTCATCCATAAGACGTCAGGTTTACTCTTCGGTCGGTCAACCAAGAATGATGCGCCATTATTATAGTCTTTTTCATGATTATGGAATGCGATGCGCTCAGGTTCTAGCTACCAAACGAGACTTTGATATAGGAAAACATCGTAAAAACATGATTAATTGCTATGAAGGTTTGTTATCTGAAGGTATCATACCTATTGCTAATGAAGACGATGCAGTGTCTTTAACAATGTCAATGTTTTCTGACAATGATGAGCTTGCAAGTTTAGTTGCCGAATTGTTAGATGCAGATAGATTAATTATTTTATCAGACACTGACGGACTTTATACAGGTCATCCAGATGATGAAAATTCAATAAAATTATCTGAAGTTAAAACCAATCAGAATGTAGAAAAATACGTTTGTGCATCTAACAAAAAAGAAGGTGAAGGTCGTGGTGGCATGGCTTCTAAACTTAGAATAGCAAAAGGAACTGCTCGTAAAGACATCCCAACATACATCGCAAATGGTAAACGCGAAAATGTTATAGTAGATATTATTAATAATAAAAAGGTAGGTACAAAATTCATTAGTGCCTAATCTAAAAAATCAGAAAATCGATGAAACTTTTAAATACAGAAATAAAAAACAACGTTTTAAAATCGATGCTCAAGATTTTAAACAGAGAGCGACAACATATTATTGAGGCTAATAAAAAAGATTTAGATGCTTTTCAAAAAGAAGATCAAGCACTTTACGATCGCTTAATTGTGAACAATAAAAAGGTAGATGAGATGATTGCTGCTATTAAAGCCGTAATGCTTCAAGAAGATCCTGTTGGACAAGAATTATCTAACCTAACTTTAAAAAACGGGCTAAACATTGTAAATACAACGGCTCCTTTTGGTACGATTCTTATTATCTACGAATCGCGTCCTGATGTCACAATTGAAGCTTCCGTTTTAGCTTTTAAGGCAAATAATAAGATTTTATTGAAAGGCGGAAAAGAAGCTTTGAACAGTAATCTTATTTTAGAAAAATGCTGGCATGAAGCTCTTGAAGAAAATGGATTATCTAAAGATTGGATTAAACTTCTACACTTAAAACGTGAAGAAACCCAAGCTTTTCTTAAAAACCCAACGGAACCTATAGATTTAATTGTGCCACGTGGCGGAGAACGTCTAATTAAATTTGTTAAAACTCATGCTACTTGCGCAGTATTAGTAAGCGGACGAGGAAATAATTTTTTATACGTTTCTGAACATGCAGATTGGAGTAAAGCAGTAAATGTTATCATTAATGCAAAAACAGATAAGATTTCGGGTTGTAATGCTCTAGATAAAGTCTTAATTAATAAAAACCTTCCAGAATATGAAATGAAGCTTAAAATGCTTCAAGAAAAATTAGAAAAACATAAGGTTGAAATTCTAGTTGATGAGAAAGTATCTAATATTTTATCTCAAAAAGAAATAATTTCAGATAATGATATTTGGCATGAAGAATTTTTAGCATTAAAATTACTAATTGGTGAAGTCAACTGTTTAGATGATGCTATAGAAGTCATCAATAAATATTCAGGGAAACATTCCGCAGTAATTATTACAGAGCATAATGACGAAGCGATGAACTTTATGCACAATGTTGATAGTGCAGCTGTTTATCATAATGCTTCTACTCGATTTACAGATGGAGGCCAAATGGGAGTTGGTGCAGAATTAGCTATTAGCACAGACAAATTACACCATCGTGGTCCTTTAGGCTTAAATCAATTGGTCACTAATAAATATTATGTTTATGGAGACGGACAAGTAAGAGTTTAATTGTTAAGTAATTTGGCTACGCTAGCAAACCAAATTTTATTACACGTAAATGAATTGGCTTGGGAACGTACAGAAAACGTAACTGATGTGAAGTATTTTGGACAAGATCCAAGAACACGTAAAGAAAAAGTTTCTAGAAAAGCTTTGTTACCAAAACCGGAAGGTTATGTAGCAAGACCACCAAGAGAAGATAAAAAAGACTAATTCTTTTTTATCTTAAAATACAAACCCAAATAGATTTATTTCTATTTGGGTTTTTTATTTTCTTTAATCCGTTTTATAACATTCCCTATTCCACAGCCCAAATACATAGGCTACAAGAGATCAAATTATAAATTTATCTTAAATAAATAGTTAGAAACATCTAAATTAAAACCTACCACGTAAATCTTATTTAATCCCACACATCTAAATAGATTTATGACCACAAAACCAAC
>JAGPUY010000357.1 GCA_018067265.1 Oceanihabitans sp.
ACAATGTTTGGTACCGCAATAGTTTGCATAGTTGGTTTCAAAAGCTACCACTTGTTTTCCTAAAATATAGTAACCAGAATCTAAAAACTTTTGAAACTGTTCTTGAAACTGCACTTCAAAACGTGCATTTATTTTATGTAAGTCTAGAAACTTAATCATATAAATACCGTGTCTAAATTATCCATATTCTTCAAATCTATTTGGTAAAAATCTTGGGTAATGGTTCTTGCTCCAAAACCTTCTTTCCAATATTGCAAGCCTTGGTTTATATTTTTGCTTTGGTTTTCATTAGAGATCCCAAAATCAAAATAGTTTTTATCGGTAAAGACTTCGTCTATTAAATATAGATGTAAAAAATCTAAACTTCCTATTACATTTTTATCTGCATTACCAGAAATGTATTGGGAATGTGCCACATATTTTGTTTCAAAAATAGTAGTTCCAGCAACAATATGACCGTCTTTATACACATTAAATTGTCTAATTTGTTTTGGAAATTTACGCTTTAAACATGTGATTTCGGCTAAACTATGAACTGGTTGCGCTTCATGCTTCGCATTTAAATTTGGTATGAGAATGGTATTCCAAAAAGCATCGAACGCTGCTACTTCTTTAACTACCAATTTATTTTTTATAGCTCTTTTATTTCCTGCAACTCTATCTTTAGATGGTTTTGGTTTGTGCTGTAGATTTAAAACCGAAAGCGTATCTCTCCGAATCAAATCTGCTTTTAAAATAAAAGCTAAATACTGCATTTCATCATTTGGCACCGGACTATAAAAAGAAGGAAGTTCTTTTAGCTGTATACTTTCAAACCCGTTTTCTTTATAGAAATTTAAGGCTGCTTTTAAACACTCGGTAAATTCTTTTAGTTTTATGGTTTCTAAAACTACCAATCCGCCATAGGTTAAACCTTGATGCGAGTATATTTTATTCGCTACAAAGTTAGCAGGTAAAACAGCTATGAGTTTTTCCTTTTTAAAAACAAGTAACGAGTAATCATTAAATCGATCTTGATGGTATTCTATAAAGTCTCTATGAAATAGAAAAGTAGCATTTTTGGCTTTGGTTATAAAACTATCCCAAAGTGCTTTATATTCCGGTTTATATTTATGTATCGTGAAAATAATTGCTGCGTTTTTTTAGAAAGCTGAATTTACTAATTTAAAAGCTATTTATGTAATTTAACCGCTTTGAAGTTTAGTTTCCTTCCTTTATTAAATTATAATCGCCATTACTTTTTATTGCTTGCTGTGGCTTACGGAATATACCGTTTTTATTATCTAGGTAATAGCTTTCATCTTCTTCCAGGTTATTTAAATAAGTTTTATCCTCACTTAACACCGAAAACAAAACTCGGAACAGATTAACATTGGATTTTAATTTGGCATCATAATCTTCTTCTAAATTACCATTCCACTTTATAGCTAATAATGAAGAAAAAATAGAATTCATATTTTGAATACTATTATATTTTTCCGTAAAATTATCTAAACCAAGCATTCCTCCATGATCTGCAATTACTATTACAATAGCATCAGGGTCTTGAATAGCTATATGATTGATCGTTTTTTTTAACCATAAATTGGCCTCCTTAATTCTACTTAAATACCATTCTCTTTCTATTTCTACATCTGTAATATCATCATAAAGTATAACATGATGCGGCATTAACTTTTCTACAAAGAAGAATTTTGGATTAGAAGCATCTACTTTCATCATTTCCTTTACATCTACTAAAACATCTTTTTCGACATTTCCTCCATGACTAAAAAGAGGTATTTCCTTGAGGCTAATATTTCTATAATCATACTTTTGATCACTATTGTTGTGTTGAAAATATTCATTTTCAACAACTAAAAATGTATTGTAATTATTCTTATCCAAAATAGAAATAACAGGATTTTCACCACTTATAACATCTCTTGCATTTAGCATTTCTAGTGAAGGAAAAATATATTCACCAAAATAGTGATGTTTCATGCTAAACATTGATGCATTAGAGGTCAAAGTAGCTGGGTAATTACTTCTAAAATCGGGATATACTTTAAATCCTTCTGTTTCTAGCCAATTATATATTTCACTTTCCGAATTATATGGTGCTTTACTTAAAACTTCTTTACTTACATAACCATCCGGCTGTATTAAATAAATATTTGGTGTTTTTTTTAACTCCACATTTGCAATAGCATCCGGCTGTTCTTGCCAGCTTAATGGTTTAAAAGAATCATATAAAGAAATTACAATTTTACAAAAAGGAAAAACACACATTAGTACTACTAATACTAAAAGCTTCTTGTAGGATTTGTAAAACTTAAAGGATAATAAAAAGGCAAGAATATAGATAAGAACTAAAGCCTTTTTCATTAGTTTGAAATAAATAATTTGAGATAAAAATGTAGCAACAACAATAATTATAAGAACAAAAAGCAAATGTTTTTTATACTTTTTTAAAGCGGGCACTCTATTAAAGATAAAATAAGAAACGGTAAAACATAAAACGGAAACACCTATAAATAAAAGAAAAAAGCTTGCAAATTGTTCTAATGAGTTTTTAGAAAAAAAGTAGTTAGAATAAAAATATAATAAAGGATACAAACCACATATTAATCCTGCTAGTAGTGGCGTATCTTTATCTGAATTTATAAAATTTAATATTTTATTTTTAATCATAGTGAGAAATTTAACTCGCAAGTGAAACCACTTACTTATTCGTTTTTTGTCCAGTTTTATAACAGGCAGGTAATTTAGTCATTTTCTAACTTTTATAATTCTTCTCTAAAGTAATTTTCTCTAGATGGATAGAGAAAATTTAATTTTCAATATTATTTATACGTATTACTAGAATATATTTTAAGAATAAGCTCCTGTTTTAATCCATTAACTCTATATTTAAACTCTCTAAATTAAACTTCTTTTGAAAGCTAAAAAACTATTTAATACTAACTACATTCTATTATTTAGTTATGCTTTGATTTTTTTTTACTTACTGTATAAAGGAGCTATTTACTATCCTGACTCTCCTAGTTATTTAGAAGCAAACATTTTTAGATCTCCTGGGTACCCTATTTTCACTAGGCTTATTCAAGTTTTTAGTCAAAACTATTTTGACTATGCCATTCTGACAATACAGATACTGTTTAATCTATTTGCTATACACATTTTATATAAAAAAGTATTAGACTTGTTAACTCTCAATTTAGTTTTTAAGATCCTATTATTTGTAATTTTAGTTTTCCCTTTATTTGAACCATTATTAATGGCTAATAGAATTTGTTCTGAAGCTATTAGTTATCCTTTGTATTTATTATTTATCTCTTTTACACTAAGTTTTTTATTTAAAAAGAATAACAGGTCTTTAATATTCCTTTCCATTAGTTATGTATTGTTAGTGTTAACTAGAGGTCAATTTCTTTTATTGCCTATTATTGTAGCATTTATATATGTATTAAAATGGAGGAAATCTATTTTTAAACGAGAGAAGTTAATTCCATTTATTATTCTTCTTTTTATTCCTCTACTTCCTATATTACTAGATAAAAGTTATCATAAAGTAAAGGACGGTGTTTTTATTTCTACTCCTTTTAAATATGTAAACGCAATGGCTTCTGCATTATATGTTAGTGAAGCTAGTAACGTAAACTTATTTAAAGATCCCGATCTTAAACACATTTTTAAAATGAGTCATGATTTTACGGCAAAAAACAATTGGCTAATGTCTAGTAAAGAAAGAGTTTCCTATGCTGCGTACTACAACGATTTTCATGGGAAATTAGTCCATATTTGCAATACTACTTTTCATAACAAAGGGACACAATACTATCTAGACAAAAATCAATCTATTGTTGAAGCTAGAACCAACATAGAATTAGCAGGAAAAAAAATGTTCCCAATACTTATTAAAAACAACTTTAGTAAATGGTTTCCTTTATATTTAAGCAATATCATTCATGGCTTTAAATCCGTTTTTCTATTAATATTCATTGCTATTGTTTTATTTTTTAGCGGATTAAAAATATGCCGTTTTTATTCTGATAAGTTTGCCATTCTATTTCTTTTCTCGTCTTTTATTTTAATAAATGCACTTATAGTATCTTTCGTAAGCCATTCTATTATAAGATATCTATTTTATAATTACTTTTTATTTTTTTTAATCTTTGTTGAACTTTACAAACTAATTCTTACTAAGAAAAATGATTGAACTATCTGTTGTAATGCCGTGTTTAAACGAAGCAGAAACCCTAGAAACCTGTATTGTAAAAGCATTAAACTTTATGAAGCTTCATGCTGTTTCTGGAGAAGTAGTTATTGCAGACAATGGTAGTACTGATGGTTCGCAAGAAATAGCCAAAAAACTAAACGCCAGAGTTATTACTGTTAAAAACAAAGGCTATGGCTCTGCCCTTAGAGGTGGTATTGAAGCTGCGCATGGCAAGTATATAATTATGGGTGATGCTGACGATAGTTATGATTTCGAAGCACTTTTACCTTACTTAAAAGAGCTAAGAAATGGTAATGATCTTGTTATGGGAAACAGGTTTAAAGGTGGGATAAAAAAAGGTGCAATGCCTTTCCTTCATAAATATTTAGGAAACCCTGTACTATCGTTTATTGGGAGATTGTTTTTTAAAATCGATATTGGGGACTTTCACTGTGGTTTAAGAGGATTTTCTAAAGAAGCGTATTACAAAATGAATTTACAAACTACAGGAATGGAGTTTGCATCAGAAATGATCGTGAAATCTAAACTTAACAACCTAACTATAGCAGAAGTACCAACCATCTTACATGAAGATGGAAGATCAAGACCTCCGCATTTAAACACGTGGCGAGATGGTTGGAGACATTTGCGTTTTTTAATGCTATACGCTCCTAACTGGTTGTTTTTATATCCTGGTATTCTTCTATTTTTAGTTGGTTTTATTTTTTCTGCTTTATTAATTAAAAGCCCGTTAGTTTTTGAAACATTTACATTAGATGTGCACACCTTACTTTACACTTCAACCTTTTTACTTATAGGTTTTCAGTTTATAGTATTTTATGCACTAACAAAAATTTATGCTGTAGAAAATGGCTTACTCCCCAAAAGTAATAGATACAATAAGTTATTTCACTTCTTAAACTTAGAAAAAGGGCTTATTCTTGGTTTTGTTATACTTTTAATAGGATTAGGTCTAAGTTATAATGGCTTTTCGAACTGGAAGGCTTTAAACTTTGGAAACCTAAATATAAAAACTACCATTCGAAGTATTATACCTGCTGTTATAGCATTACAATTAGGGATTCAAATAATTATTTTCAGTTTCTTTTTTAGTATTCTAGGATTAAAGAATCAAAATTAAATTTGATTAAAAACCACTTCCCTTTTTCGTTTACAAACTCATAGCTACCAAAATATGTACATTTTTCTATATTCGTATAGCTCTTATCTCCTTGTTCATTTAATACTTATGAAAACTGAATTGTTAGATACTAAAGCACAATAAGCACTACTCCTAAATTTCATTTTTCAAATAAATCCTTTATTTAAAAATCAAATAAATCCAAAAAAAATAGTTGTTTTTATCATCTATAACCATAAAATTATGGTTTTTCCATAACAGAATTAATAAAAAACATGGTTTTGTTAATAACTCCCTAATTTTCATTTTATTTTAATAAGATGGATGAATAGCTTAGTGATTATTAATCTCAAATTTTATTTTTTATGAAAAAATTATTCTTATTAAGTTTCTTTGCTATTACTTTAATTGCAGAAGCACAAAACAATGTTTTCCCACTACCTAGCGGCAATGTTGGAATTGGCACCACAATCCCTTCAACAGAATTAGAAGTTATTGGTGAGGTGAGAGCAACCAAGGGTGTTTTTACCAATAGTATTGTTGGAAATTATCCATTACAATTAGGAGAAGTGGTAGATACCGGAGAAAAAAGAAACCTTCGGTTTTACGTTAACAGTAGTGCAATATCTGATCAATTAAATATTGGATCCTCTTGGTATGACAGCAATAATAAGCACAGAATGGAAAGCTTTTTCTATCCGAATAAATCTTTCACATCTTTTTATACATATACTGGCGCAGAGTACTTCAAAATTGATCATGGAAGTCTAGGTGCAAATAAAATGTATATGCACTTACCAAAACCAGATTCTAGAATTGTTATTGGCTCATGGGGATCCTACTTACCAGAACATAAGTTTGTTGTTAAAAGTGGAAGTGCCATGATTGAAGGTAATATTTTAACAAATAGTAATGTTGGTATAGGCACTAACTCTTTCACAGATGGCTCAGATACGTATCGATTATCTATTGATGGTAAAGTAAGAGCACATGCAGT
>JAGPUY010000362.1 GCA_018067265.1 Oceanihabitans sp.
AAACAGATAAAAATTGAAGATTTAGAAGCTTTAAAACGGGTAGAATAGTTTTATTGAAAATAGAGGGAATTACATGGAAATAGTTGTATTTTTAGACTGCTATGAAAAAAGAAAGTATACACAAAAAAGGCTTTGTATTTAAAACATACGAAGCACCTTCACAAACACCTTTCGAAAAACTTTTTGATATATTTAAAGAGTTAATTACACATACTTCTGGTGATTTTGACGAAGCTATAAATTGGCTTCGCGAATTAGATAAGGAGTATGAATTAACTACTGCCGAATATACCATTGATGACTTTATTGAAGATCTTAAAGACAAAGGGTATATACGTGAAGAAATGAAACCAGATGGTAAAAAAGGCAACGCAATAACTGCAAAGACCGAACGTGCTATTAGGCAATCTGCATTAGATCAAATTTTTGGAAACATAAAACGCAGTGGTTCAGGAAACCATAAAAGTAAAGGTGCTGGAATAGGAGATGAGCATACTGGCGATTTTAGAAATTACCAGTTTGGAGACCGCTTAGATAAAGTGTCTATGACCGAAAGTCTGCGTAACGCACAAATTAATCACGGCATTGGCGATTTTAATCTCACCGAAGACGATTTGGTGGTGGAAGAGACCACACACAAATCGCAAATGAGTACGGTGTTAATGATCGATATTAGCCATTCTATGATTCTGTATGGCGAAGATAGAATCACTCCTGCCAAAAAGGTAGCGATGGCTTTAGCCGAATTAATTACTACGCGCTACCCAAAAGATACCTTAGATATTTTGGTTTTTGGAAACGATGCTTGGCCAATTAAAATTAAAGATTTGCCCTATTTAAATGTTGGTCCGTATCACACCAATACCGTTGCAGGATTAAAATTAGCAATGGATTTATTACGAAGAAAACGAAATACCAACAAGCAGATTTTTATGATAACCGATGGGAAACCAAGTTGCTTGCGTTTGCCTGACGGAACCTATTATAAAGACAGTAACGGATTAAATCCGTATATCACCAATAAATGCTATGCGCAAGCACAACAAGCTAGAAAATTGCATATTCCTATTACCACTTTTATGATTGCGCAAGATCCATATTTAATGCAATTTGTTGAAGAATTTACGCATGCCAATCAAGGAAAAGCATTTTATACCGGATTGAAAGGTTTAGGGGAAATGATTTTTGAAGATTACGAAACCAATAGGAAGAAACGAATTAAAGGATAGATAAAAACGCTTTTAGCCATTGGCTGTTAGCTGTTAGTAAAAAAAACAAAAGAGTAAGCGCTAAAGGCCAAAAGCTAATAGCCAAAAGCAAATTTTATATGAAAATAGAAACAATAAAAACCCTAGGCGAATTAAAAAACGCCGAATATAAAAGCAGATCGATTAAAGACGAATTAAGAGATAATTTAATTGAAAAAATAAAGAATAAAACCACCGTTTTTGAAGGTGTTCATGGTTATGAAAATACCGTGATTCCAGAATTAGAACGCGCTATTTTATCCAGACATAATATTAATTTTTTAGGATTACGCGGACAAGCAAAAACACGTTTAGCACGTTTAATGCTGAATTTGTTAGACGAATATATTCCGGTGGTGGAAGGTTCTGAAATTAATGACGATCCGTTGCAACCAATTTCTCGTTATGCTATAGAGTTGATTAAAGAAAAAGGGGATAATACACCAATTACTTGGATGCATAGAAGTGCCCGTTTTGCTGAAAAACTAGCAACTCCAGATGTAACTGTTGCCGATATTATTGGGGATGTAGATCCAATAAAAGCTGCGAATTTAAAGTTGAGTTATGCCGATGATCGTGTGATTCATTATGGGATGATCCCAAGAGCAAACCGTTGTATTTTTGTGATTAATGAATTACCAGATTTACAAGCAAGAATTCAAGTCGCTTTATTTAATATTTTACAAGAAGGCGATATCCAAATTCGCGGATTCAAGTTGCGTTTGCCATTAGATATGCAATTTATATTTACAGCAAACCCTGAAGATTATACCAATAGAGGAAGTATTGTAACACCGTTGAAAGATAGAATTGGTTCGCAAATTTTAACACATTATCCAACAGATATTGAAACTGCTAAAAAGATTACGCAGCAAGAAGCCAAATCGGATGCAAGACAAAAAGAAAGTATTCACGTACCAGAATTAGCAAAAGACCTGTTAGAGCAAATTGTATTTGAAGCACGTGAAAGTGATTTTATAGATGAAAAAAGTGGTGTTAGTGCGCGTTTAAGTATTACTGCTTTTGAAAACTTATTGAGTACTGCAGAATTACGTTCGCTAAAATCTGGAGAGGTAAAAACAACGATTCGGTTATCCGACTTTTTAGGAATTATTCCTGCCATTACAGGAAAAGTAGAATTGGTATATGAAGGCGAACAAGAAGGAGCTGCACAAGTTGCTTATAATTTAATTGGTGAAGCTGTAAAAAGTCTGTTTCCTGAATTTTTTCCAGAGATTGAAAAACTGAGAAAAGAAGGAGATGAAAGTCCGTATGACGCTATTGTTTCTTGGTTTTTTAATAATTCGGAAGGGTTTGAATTATTAGATGGTTTAAGAGATAAAGAATATAATAATCTATTGGATGCTGTTTCCCCTTTAGATGATTTGCTAGCAGAGCACCAACCAAAATTATCGAAACAAGAAAGTTACTTTGTAAAAGAATTTGTGCTTTGGGCTTTAGTAGAGTATAAGCAATTAAGTAAACATCGTTTTACCGAAGGGATTCAGTTTAAAGATCCTTATGGAAGTTTTATAAGCGGACTTTAATACGGAAGTAAATTGGCATTCAGAAAGAGGCACGACTGAAGAATATCGAATATAAAGTAAAGATTCTTCGCTTCGCTCTGAATGACAAAGCAAGAAGATATAACAAGGGAATAACAGGATTAAATTAAGGTTTAAAGTTATCATTTAGAAGGAAGCACGACTGAAGAATATCGAATATAAAGTAAAGATTCTTCGCTTCGCTCTGAATGACAAAGCAAGAAGATAAAACAAGAGGATAACAGGTTTAAGTTAAGATTTTGAGTTGTCATTGAGAAGGAAGTAT
>JAGPUY010000367.1 GCA_018067265.1 Oceanihabitans sp.
ATCTCCAATTGGCCATCCAATTAAAGCACCACCAGAAAAACTAATAACGGTAGCAAAAATACTTTTGGACTTCGCCATTTTGACTAAATGTAAAACTTCGGCATTCGATTCTACTTTTTCAATTAAGGTATTAAGAGCCAATTTATTTCCATCCTCATAAAATGCATATCCAGTAAAGGAATGTCTTTTAAACGCCATTTCTTGCGCATTACAAAAGGAAGCGACCATAAGCGTTAGCACTAAGAGTATCGTTGTTTTCTTCATATTACATGAATTTTAATAATTAATAAAATAGGAATATAATAATACAAAAAAAGCTCCTCTTAAAAAAGAGAAGCTTTTGCTTTTGGGTGAAAGACGGGATTCGAACCCGCGACCCTCGGTACCACAAACCGATGCTCTAACCAACTGAGCTACAATCACCATGTTGTTTTATTTTGAAACTTTAAAAAAGTTTCTCCAAAGGAACGCTCTAACCAACAAGGGTTAATAAGCAACCATTTTATTTTCCAACTTTAAAAGCTTTTAAAAAAGATACCATTAATCTACTAAGACTAACAAATAACCTTTTTATTTTAAAACCTTAAACCGTTTTTCAAAAGGATACTTTAATCAACTAAGATTAATAAGCAACCATTTTATTTTAAAACCTTAACAGTTTTTCAAAAGGACGTTCTAACTAACAAGTATAGAACCACCATAAACATTCTTTAAGAATGCGAGTGCAAATGTAAATCATTTAGTAATTACTGCAAAGATTTTTTTGCAAAATTATTACAAAAAAATAAACTTATTTTTCTTCTGCAAAAAAACAGAATTCATACGCGCAGTAATCTTTAGTTTAGAGCTTCGTTGTTAGCACAATAGCTTTGCTGCTTGCACTACTCTTTAATTACCGACAAGGGATTCCGTTTTAAAGAAATTCAAGGCTTGTCCTAAAATGCAAAGCTATTTTTACAAAATGCATACTTTTTGATATCCTTTCCAACTTGTTTTTCTTTCAATAGAGAAAGCAAAATTACAACTACTTTAAATCAAACAAACTATCCACAGCAGTATAACGTTCTGTAGTAAAGCCTTCTGCATGTGCTACACCAATCAATCTACCTAAGTCTCTCGCTCTATAATCTACACTATCTGTAAAATTCCTACTAGAAATAGGTGTTTCAGGCTCTTTACTGTTGGCATCAAAAAACTGTGTTTGGTATGCTAAAACAGATGCCATTTTTGTATCCATACATCCGGAAACATCTACCACAAAGTCCGGCTCTATATTTTTCCATTGTATATAATGGTATACTTGTTTAGGTCTCCATTGTTGTTGTAGCTTTCCTTCTACTTCCGTTTCAATCTTTATCAATCCGCTTAAAAAGCATGCATCACTTACTAACTGACTTCCTTTCCCGTGATCTATATGTCTATCGTCAATAGCATTACAGAGAATAATTTCTGGTTGATACTTACGTATCATCTTTATAATCTCCAATTGATGTTGTCTGTTATTAATAAAAAAACCATCCGCAAAACCAAGATTCTCACGTACGGTAACGCCTAAAATCTTAGCCGCATTTGTAGCTTCTTGCTTTCTGGTTGCTGCTGTACCACGAGTTCCTAATTCGCCTCGCGTTAAATCTATAATACCAACCGTTTTTCCGTTTTTAATTTCTTTTACAATCGTACCACCACAACCTAATTCTACATCATCTGGATGTGCACCAAAAGCTAATATATCTAGTTTCATTGAAAATTTATTTTTCATTTCCGAGAAATCGGAAATCTCATTATTTTAAACGATTACAATTATGTGTTTTCAAATTCGAATTTACAATTAATTCTATTATTTGGGGGTTAGTCGTAATTCACGAATTTGTTTACTACTAACCATATTGTCATTGCGAGCTTGTCGAGATATCTACCTAAATATTTCTTCGTCTTAGTCGGAATGACAAATCTAAACTAACCATTTACTTTGCTCTTCTTTGGTTAAAAAAGTCCAAGCTACTACTCTACTTATTTTATTACCAAGCTGCATATTAATCACCTTCACTTCCGTTGCGCCTAATTTCTTCAGTGATTTCTGCATCGACTTCACTAAGCTTTTATTAGAAACCAAACTTGTAAACCAAAAGCAATTATTTTTATGCAAAGAGCTTTCATATAAATACGTGTGTAAAAAAGCTTTTTCGCCTCCAGTAAACCAAAGTTCACTTGCGGTTCCGCTAAAATTCCGAACTACCTGTTTCCCAGAATTCCCAAGACCTTTTAACTTACGTTGAGTTGCTTCGAGAGCTTCTTCTTCATCTTTATAAAAAGGCGGATTACACATACTAACCATAAAGGCATCTTTAGGATCTAAAACCCCACTTAAGATGTGAGACTTTTCCTTTTGTAAACGCAAGCTAATATTTGCTTTTAGTTTATTTTTATCGATTATGATTTGTGCATTTTTCAAGGAAGCGTTTTCTACTTCTGTTCCAACAAAATGCCAATTATACTCGGAAAAACCTAGTAAAGGATAAATGCAAGTCGCTCCTGTACCAATATCTAAAGCCTGTATTTCATTTTTGAAAGTATATGGTTTTAATAAGGCTGCTAAATGGTGTATATAATCTACGCGACCAGGAATTGGCGGACATAAATGCGCATCGGCAAACTCCCAATAATCAATATTATAATGGGTTTTTAGTAATGCTTTATTAAGTATTTTTACTGCTTCCGGATTCGCGAAATCTATTGTTTGCGTTCCGTGCGTATTTGTAAAAACAAAAGGCTCTAGTTTTGGAAACTCCTTCAGCAGTGTTTCAAAATCGTACCCTTTACTATGTTTGTTTTTTTTATGCATTTTTTGTTTTGTTTATAGCTTGTTCGATATCCGCTATCAAATCTTTTTTAGATTCTATTCCTACCGAAAAACGAATCAGTCCATCTTTTATTCCTTGTTCTTTTCTAGCTTCTGCAGTTAATAAAGAATGAGAGGTTTTAGAAGGCAATAACATCGTGCTTTCTATTCCTGCC
>JAGPUY010000371.1 GCA_018067265.1 Oceanihabitans sp.
ATTAAAGCACGTAGGCCAAAAATATCGCCTTCATCACATTCATCTACCAAACTATTTCCTCTATAAATACCAATAGCGCCATCTTTTACCACGTAAAACGAATCGTGTAAATCTTCATTTTGCTTAAAAATAAAGTTGTCTTTTTCAATATAGTGTACTTTAACTTGGGTGGCAATGCTAAATAGTTGCTCATACGTCAAAGCATCAAAAGGAGGAAAGCCTTTTAAGAAATCTAAAATACGTTCTGCAATAGTATTCTTCATGCTACTAAGTTATAGAAAAAGAAGCGGTAATATTCTGATAATTATCATATTGTTGCTAAAATACTATAGTTATTAAATGACATTTTATTTAGCTAACTTAGTATTCTAAAATTCTTCCGTTTTATGAAAATCAAAATAGTAGTACTTGTCGTATTAAGTGTATTCTGTTTTAACTGTAAAAAAGAACATGCACAAATACATGCTGGTCATGTAGAATATGAAGCAACAAATACTTCCGCAGAAAACTATCTAAAACCCCAAAAGAACGATCAGTTTTTAGGCGGAATTAAAATGATTCCGATTACAACTCCAAAAGGCGAGTTTAAAGTATGGACCAAACGTGTTGGTAATAATCCGACTATGAAAGTGCTGTTACTACATGGCGGGCCAGGAATGACACATGAGATTTATGAATGTTTTGATGGTTACTTTCCGCAGGAAAATATAGAATATTATTATTATGATCAATTAGGATCTTATTATAGCGATCAACCAAAAGATTTAAGCCTTTGGGATTTAGATCGTTTTGTGGAAGAAGTAGAGCAAGTGCGAATTGCTTTAGGTTTAGATAAAGATAACTTTTATTTATACGGACAATCTTGGGGAGGAATTCTTGGGATGCAATATGCCTTGAAATACCAAGAAAATTTAAAAGGATTAATTATCTCGAATATGGTGGCTTCTATTCCGGAATATCAGAAATATAGCGACGAAGTGCTTGCTCCAAAAATGGATCCCGAAGTTTTAAAAGAGATTATGAGTTATGAGGATAAAGAAGATTATACCAATCCGCGGTACATGGAATTAATTGTCAATAATTATTATACAGAACATGTTATTAGAATGCCTGTTACCGAGTGGCCAGAACCAATAAATAGAGGTTTTAAGCATTTAAATCCGGACGTATATGTAACTATGCAAGGGCCAAGTGAGTTTGGTATTAAAGGAGACGCAACGCTTAAAAATTGGGATGTTACCGATCGATTGAAAGAAATTAAAACACCAACATTAACTATTGGTGCAACGCATGATACTATGGATCCAGAACACATGAAATGGATCAGTACCGAAGTGCAAAACGGACGCTTTTTATTATGTGCTAACGGAAGTCATCTTTCGCAATTTGATGATCAGAAAGTGTTTTTTAATGGACTGATTGATTTTATTAAAGATGTGGATTCTGGGAGCTTTTAGGTCATTGTAAGCTTATCTGTCGATACAAAGAGAAGCGCTAATCTTATGAAGCTACTGTCATTGCGAGGAGGTACGACGTGGCAATCTCATGAAATGAACGTAATCAAAAAGTAGATTGCTTCTTTCCTTTGTGTTTTAAGTGTGAGGTTTTTTTTTAGAATTTGAAGAAAGCCGAGTTTATAAAAGAGCTTCGCCTTTTTCTACAAACCATCCGGTTTTTGTTACAACAAAAAACACCTTCCTATAACTAAAAGAAGGAGCATAAACGAGTCTTTTTTTATAAATTAGAACTTGTAAATACATCTTATAATTTGATGCTACTTGAAATTCCGACAACGTCGGAATCAACGATTTTAAGAAATAATGAGCAATTCTTAATGTTTTAAGTTAAAATCAAGGATTGAAAATATATACACCAAAAAAGGATGATTATTAATGTAGCAGCGAATGGTACTTTAGTAATTTCCTACTTTTGATACTGATTTCCTGCCTGCCGGCAGGCAGGTTTGGTTCGTTTTGTATCAAGACAAAATGAACGTAAAGAAAAAGGAAAAGTTTTATTAAAAGAGCTTCGCCTTTTTCTACAAACCATCCGATTTTTGTTATAACAAAAAACACCTTCCTTTAACTAAAGGAAGGAGCCATAATCGAATATGAAGGTAATTAGAAATGTATCTAGAACAGGTTTGTGTTTGTAATCACTTCTCGATACAATACTTCGTGCCTCAGCATCACTCGAAGTGACAGCAAGATTTATTTTGCATTTTCAGTTCGAGTAAAATTATCAAGAACAACTAAAAGTAATTAGGCATCTACTAAACCTCTCGTATGCAAAACGCGCATACGAATAAAAATAAAGAAAGAAAGGGTCCCGAAAACGGTAAAACCTATAAATAAAGGTAAGGCAGTATCTTTAACAAAGCTTCCAATAAAATTAGCAATTGGCACTGCCATTAATGTAGAGATAAACCCAGTAATTGCAGCTCCAATTCCTGCAATATGTCCAATAGGTTCCATGGCAATCGCTCTAATGTTTCCAAAAATAAAGCCAATAGTAAAAAACTGAATCGCCATAAATGCAAGAATTATTGCTAAGGATGGGTTTGTCGTATTCCAAAAAAGAAGTACATATATGAATGCATTTACACTAAATAGTATAATGGCTAAATAAGACAAACGCCACATACCTAGTCGCATAACAAAACTACCATTTAAAAAAGTAGATAAACCAACGCCAGCAGCTAAACCAGCAAAAATATATGGAAACTCATCAATCAAACCATATTGGTTTTCAAAAATGATTTGTGATGCACTTAAATACACAATAAAAGCACCAGAGATAAGACCTGATATAACCGTAAAGCCCATAGTTTCTTTGTGTTTTATTAATTCCTTTAAACCATCCAGAAAAACATGTCTAGTAAACTTGATTTTATATTCGGCTTTCAGCGTTTCCGGCTGTCTTTTCCAAAACCAAATACTGACTAATAAAGCCATGAGTAATTGTACATAAAAGATGCCTTTCCAATTGTAATGGTTTAAAATAAATTTTCCCAGAACAGGAGCAATAACAGGAACTAAAATAAAAAAGGTAGTTACAAAAGACATGATTTTTGCCATGTAATCGCCTTTATACATATCTCTAATAACTGCAATAGCAATGGTTCTTGGTGCAGCTAATCCAATACCTTGTAAAATTCTTCCAGCAACCATCCATTCTAGAGTAGGAGCGAGTACACAAATAACACTAGCAACAGCAAAAACAGAAAACCCAATATATACAATTGGTTTTCTTCCAAAACTATCCGACAAAGGCCCAAATAATAATTGTCCGAAACCTAAACCTAGAAAAATCATGGTAATAAGTAATTGGTTGTTGTTAGTATCCAGACTGTTAATAGAAATTCCAATAGCAGACATTGCAGGTAAAATAGCATCAATAGCTAAAGCAACAATAGACATTAAGGAAGCCATTAAGGCAATAAATTCAAGTTTTACAGGTTGGTTTTCTTGCATTTGGCAAAAGTACGCTAAAAGTTAAAATTAAATCTGTCTTTTTTTGAATTAACAAAACATTAAATTATTACAAGAAACAGAATATTTTTTCAGTGTATCTTTGTAAAAAAAAAGGAATAAAATGCAGCATTTAAAATCTCAGGATAATAAAGATAAAACAAAACCAAAAGTAACTATTGGAAAAGCCTTTAAAACCATTATTTGGCCAAGACGTAAATTGGTTTTTATTGGTTTAATCTTAATCATCATTAAAAGTCTTTCGGGATTAATATTGCCTTGGCAAAGTAAAGTGCTTTTGGATGATGTGGTGCCATCTAAAGATCCTAGTCAATTATACACTTTAATAGGTATTGTTTTACTTGCTATTTTAGTACAAGCAGTTACTTCTTATTTACTGACAAAAATATTGAGTGTTCAAGCACAATATTTAATTTCAGAGCTACGTGCGCAAGTACAAAAAAAGGTGCTATCACTTCCTATTAGTTTTTTTGATAACACAAAATCGGGTGCATTAGTTTCTAGAATTATGACAGACGTAGAAGGTGTTCGAAACCTAATCGGTACAGGTTTAGTGCAATTGGTTGGAGGAACATTCACCGCAGTGGTATCTCTATTTATCTTAATTAAACTAAATGCTTGGATGACACTTTTTGTGTTTATTCCATTATCTATTTTCGGAATAATTGCCTTAAAAGCATTTAAATATATAAGACCCATTTTTAGAACTAGAGGAAAAATTAATGCGGAGGTTACAGGTCGTTTAACCGAAACTCTAGCTGGAGTTCGCGTAATTAAAGCCTTTAATGCCGAAGAGCAAGAAAATGTAGCTTTTGAAAAAGGGGTCGATAGATTGTTTCAAAATGTAAAAAAGAGTTTAACAGCTACTGCTTTAATGACCAGTTCTTCTACTTTTTTAATAGGAGTTGCAACTACTGGAATCATGGGTATTGGTGGTTATTATATGATTATTGGAGAGATGACCACAGGAGATTTTCTATTTTTCACTTTAGTTTTAGGGTTTATGATTGCTCCAATTATTCAAATGAGTAATATTGGAAGTCAGTTAACCGAAGCTTTAGCGGGATTAGACAGAACGGAAGAATTGATGAATATGGCTGCGGAAGACGATGATGCCAATCGTACCGAAGAACTTCAAAATTTTAAAGGAGAAATAGAATTTAAAGAGGTCTCTTTTGCATATGAAGAAGGAAAGTCTGTGCTTCATGATATTAGCTTTAAAGCTCCTTCGGGTTCTGTGATTGCTTTGGTAGGAAGTTCGGGATCCGGAAAATCTACTATTGCAGGATTGTCTGCTACTTTTTTAAATCCGGAATCTGGTCAAATAACCATCGATGGTAAAGATTTATCTAAAGTGAAATTAAATAGCTTCCGAAAACATTTAGGTGTGGTGTTGCAAGACGAATTTTTATTTGAAGGAACGATTAGAGAAAACATTATGTTTCCTAGACCAAATGCTTCCGAAGAACAATTGCAAGCTGCAGTTAAAGCTGCTTACGTTAATGAGTTTACAGATCGTTTTGAGGATGGTTTAGAAACATTGATTGGAGAAAGAGGTGTGAAGCTGTCTGGCGGACAAAGGCAACGTATTGCAATAGCTAGAGCAATTCTTGCAGATCCTAAAGTGATTATTTTAGATGAAGCAACTTCTAATTTAGATACCGAAAGTGAAGCGTTAATTCAGAAGTCTTTAGCACAATTAACCAAGAATAGAACCACTATTGTAATTGCACACCGACTGAGTACTATTCGTAAAGCAGACCAAATTCTGGTTATAGAAGGTGGTGAAATTGCAGAACGAGGAAACCATGACGCGCTTATTGCTTCTAAAGGAAGATATTTCGATTTATTTAC
This sequence comes from Oceanihabitans sp., assembly GCA_018067265.1. Taxonomy (GTDB): domain Bacteria; phylum Bacteroidota; class Bacteroidia; order Flavobacteriales; family Flavobacteriaceae; genus Oceanihabitans. The sequence continues at coordinate 5,346 of JAGPUY010000371.1, forward strand.
ATACCAAGCTAAGATTTAATACGCTAATAAAAAACAAGTTTATGATTATAGATAGTTTAGTGAAACTATACACAAGAGATTTAAAGGCCTTAATAGTTGAAGTAGCAGCATATAAAGACGAAAACAACTTATGGTTAACTACTACTGAAGTAACGAATTCCGCTGGGAATTTATGTCTGCATTTAGTAGGGAATTTAAATGCATTTATTGGCGCGACTTTAGGGGATACTGGTTATGTCAGACAACGAGATTTAGAATTTTCACTTAAAAATGTACCTAGAACAGTATTGATTAAGCAAGTAGAAGATACCATTGTTGCTGTAGAAAATACACTATTAAAATTAACCGAAACCGATTTGCAAAAAGAGTATAAACGTCGTGTTTTTGAAGACACGATGACTACAGAATATTTCTTAATTCACTTGACGATGCATCTTTCTTACCATTTAGGACAAATCAATTATCATAGACGCTTGTTAGATAAATAAAATGCTTCTTTTAATATGAATAGAGATTATTACAATGCGTAATAGCGCGCATTTTAACATATTATTTTTACCTTTATGCTTTATTAATTTTAACCAGATTCATGCGTAATTACCAGTTGAAAAGTATTGTTTTTTGTTTCCTATTTTTTGGAAGCATTACCTCTTCATTTGCGCAGATTAATAAAAATTCTTTTATAAAATATATAGATTCTGCAAACAATGCTTTTGATGAGAACCCTAAACTAGCAAGGCTTTATTTAGATTCCATTCCGCAACCGGTTGAAAAAAACATAGAAGGTCATGTAGCAGATTATTTTAAACTTCGAGGTATTATAAATGATAGATTTAATAATAGAGCAGAGCTTTTTCAAAACTTCTTATTGGCTCTAAAGTATGCAAAAATTGAAAACAATTATGATATAGCTGGAATGGCGTCTGTGGAGTTGTTTTATAATAAATATTTTATACAAAGCGATTCTATTTCAGCCTTTAACTACCTAAATGAAGCTAAAGTATACTATAGAAAAGGAAATAATATTAACGGACTTGCAGATGTAAAACAAATGTATGCTTATGTACAACTTAATGAAGGGAATTATGATAAGAGTAATAAGCTAATTTTACAGGATCTTTCAGAGTATAAAGCTATTAAAGACGATGGTTATTATTATATGTATGCTTTGTTTATGTTAAGTTCAAATTATATTCATCAAGAAGATTTATACAATTCTCATAAGTATTTCAATCGTTTAAAAACTTTAAAAAAGGATACAACGATTACTA
>JAGPUY010000382.1 GCA_018067265.1 Oceanihabitans sp.
ACTGCATTATCTTTTTCTAAAATTGCTGCTACAACTGGTCCACGTGTCATGTATTCCACTAATTCTCCAAAGAAAGGACGTTCGTTGTGTACTGCGTAAAATGCTTGTGCATCTGCAGTTGTCATGTGTGTTAATTTTAATGCTACGATTCTAAAACCTGAAGCAGTAATTTTTTCTAAAATTGCACCAATATTCCCTTTTTCAACAGAATCTGGTTTAAGCATGGTAAATGTTCTATTTGTTGCCATTTTTTTATAATAATTTTTTGCAAAAGTAATGTATTTCTTAATAAAAACCATATAATCCATTAGTAAAAAATTGTATCTTCGCTACCTATGAAAAAACAAGACATTACCGACATAAAAACACTACTACAATCGCCTAAAAAAATTGTGATTGTTCCTCATAAAAACCCAGATGGAGATGCAATTGGCTCTACATTAGGCTTATACTTATATCTTTTAAAATACCATCATGAAGTACGCGTTATTGCTCCAAACGATTATCCAGATTTTTTAAAATGGATGCCTAGCGAGGCCACTGTTTTAAAATATGACACGCAAACGGAAGCGAGTGAAACCTTAATTCAGCAAGCCGAAATTATTTTTACTTTAGATTTTAACGCATTAAACAGAACTGGAGATATGGAGCCTGCACTTGCTAAAAGTGAAGCCATAAAAATAATGATAGATCATCACCAACAACCAGATGATTATGCATTATATACCTATAGTGATGTAAGCATGAGTTCTACTTGTGAAATGGTGTATCACTTTATAGATATGTTAGCCGATGCAAATAAGATCGATGCAGATATAGCGACCTGTTTATATACAGGAATCATGACCGACACTGGTTCTTTTCGCTTTTCTTCTACGACAGCTACAACCCATAAAGTCATTGCCGACTTAATAGACAAAGGTGCTGAAAACGCCGAAATACACAATGCTATTTACGATACAAATAGCTACAACCGATTACAATTATTAGGTTGTACATTAAGTAATTTAAAAGTTTTACCAGAATACAGAACAGCATATATAACACTCTCTCAACAAGAATTAAATAACTTTGATTATAAAAAAGGAGATACCGAAGGTTTTGTTAACTATGCACTATCCCTACAAAATATTATATTTGCAGCAATTTTTATAGAAGATCAAAAGCAAAATATCATCAAAATATCATTACGCTCTAAAGGAGACTTTTCTGTAAATGAATTTTCAAGAGCCCATTTTTCTGGTGGCGGACATACGAATGCTGCTGGAGGTAAAAGCGATACGGATTTAAATGAAACCATTGAAAAATTTATTAGTATATTACCAAGCTATAAAAAGGCTTTAAACAATGAATAAGTTTTTACTAATACCTTGCATTTTAATGCTACTAGTTTCTTGTAAATCACCAGAAGCAAGAAGACCTATTTCTGCAACTTCTGGTTCTTTTATCGAAGAATCGGTGGCAAGAAACAAAGAACTATACGCTAAAGAGCAAGTTAGTATAGAAGCTATTATGGATAAAAATCCGGAAAACAATTATATAGCTTCACAAAGTGGTTTTTGGTATTACTACAATACCAAAGTACAAGACAGCTTAATACAACCAAATTTTGGTGACATTGTCAATTTTAATTACAATGTGAAGTCTTTAAACGGAGACCTAATCTATACTAAAGAAGAATTAAGAACCCAAAACTACGCGATGGATAAGCAAGAACTTTTCACCGGTTTACGGGAAGGTTTGAAACTTATGAAATCTGGTGAAACCGTTACTTTTCTTTTTCCTTCGCCAAAAGCATATGGCTATTATGGAGACAATAATAGAATAGGTACTAGTATCCCATTAATATGCGAAGTAACTGTAAATTCAATAACCCAAAACCAATCTAATTAATATGAATTTTTTAAAACAAACTATGAAAGTTTTTATTCTAGCACTTTTATTAAGTGCTACCTCTTGTCAAGATAAATACCCAGATCTTGAAGATGGTCTTTACGCAGAATTTGTAACCAATAAAGGGACTATGGTTGCTAAATTATATTTTGAGCAAGCACCTGTTACTGTTGCAAACTTTGTTGCTCTAGCGGAAGGAACACATCCAAATGTTGCCGATTCTTTAAAGGGAAAAAGATATTATAATGGTATTATTTTTCATAGAGTAATCGATAAGTTTATGATTCAAGGTGGAGATCCTACAGGAACTGGATCTGGAGATCCTGGATATAAATTTACAGACGAATTTAACCCAGATTTAAGACATAACAAGCCAGGAATTTTATCTATGGCAAATTCTGGAGCGAATACAAACGGAAGTCAGTTTTTTATAACGGAAGGTCCTACACCAAACTTAGATGCATTTGATGCACAAGGAAACTTAAAAAAATGTGACAATCCAAGAGTTAGTTGTCACGCTGTATTTGGTGAAGTAGTTTTAGGATTAGATGTACAAGACAGTATTTCTAATGTAAAAATACAAAAACCAAACAACAAACCTTTTATTGATGTGGTTATTAATGAGCTTAACATTATAAGAAAAGGTAAAGCTGCAAAAGCTTTTGACGCTCCTAAAGTGTATACGGAAGAATTACCTAAAATTGCAGAAAACACAAAAAAGCTTAAAGAAGAAGCAGCAGAAAAACTGAAAGAACAAGCAAAACAAGCGACAGAAAACTTCTTAAAAAAGAACGAAGCCTTAAAAGGAACCATCAAAACACTTCCTACTGGCTTAGTAATGATTATTGACGAAGCTAAAAACGGTGTAAAACCAACTTCTACAGATAAAGTTCTAGTTAATTACGCTGGATTCTTTGAAGATGGAAAATTGTTTGATACTAGCTGGGTGCAAGTTGCAAAAGACAATGACCAATACAATGAACAACGAGATAAAGCTAAGGGTTACAAACCTTTTGCTATGATATATAATGAAACTGCACAGCTTGTTCCTGGATTTAGAGAAGCAATGCTTAATATGAATGTTGGTGATAAAGCACACGTTTTTATTCCTAGTTATTTAGGTTATGGTGAAAATGGAATGGGACCAATTCCAGGAAACACAAACCTTGTATTCGATTTAGAAATAATGGGAATTGAAAAATAATTTCTAATTACATTCCATAAAAAAAAGCAGCTCGATGAGCTGCTTTTTTATTTTCTACTATATTGTATTTACTGTTCTTACTTCTTAGGAATCTCTTTCAAAATTGCTAAAACAAACTTCCAGTATTTTTGAGCAGAAGAAATACTTGCTCTTTCATCTGGAGAGTGTGCTCCTTTAATAGTTGGTCCAAAACTAATCATTTCCATTTCTGGATAGTTCGTTCCAAGGATACCACATTCTAATCCTGCATGACAAGCAGCAACATGTGCTTTTTCGCCATTCATTTTTTCATATAAACCATCTAACACTTTTAGTATAGACGAATCCATATTTGGAGCCCAACCAGGATAATCTCCCGAAAGTTCTACATCACATCCAGTAAGTTCAAAAGTTGCACGAAGCGTATTTGCTAAATCATCTTTAGCACTTTCTACAGAAGAACGTGTTAAACATCCTATTTTAATTGCACCATCTTTAATAATTACTCTCGCAATGTTATTCGATGTTTCTACCAAACCAGGAATCTCTGCACTCATTCTGTACACCCCATTACAAGCAGCATAAATTGCTCTAGTTATTCCTTCTTGTACACCAAGATCCATAATAGTTTCTGGTGTTTCCGTTTTAGAAACTGTAATTTCTAAATCCGGTTCCATGGTTCTTAATTCCGTTTTAATGGTTTTTGCCATTTCTTCCATTTCTGCTATAAAAGCAGCTTCATGCACCGCATCGATAGCAACTATTGCGTTACTTTCTCTGGGAATTGCATTACGTAAACTTCCGCCATTAATTTCAGAAATACGTAAACCAAAGTTTTCAAATCCGTCAAATAAAACACGATTCATAATTTTGTTCGCATTTCCTAAACCTTCGTGTATTTGCATTCCGGAATGTCCACCTTGCAAACCATTAACGGTAATAGCAAAACCCATTTTAAATTCTGGAGTTTCTTCCACTTTATATTCTCTAGTTGCTGTAACATCAATTCCGCCGGCACAACCAACACCAATTTCATCATCTTCTTCGGTATCTAAGTTTAATAAGATTCCGCCTTCCAGCAAACCTCCTTTTAAGCCCATTGCTCCTGTCATTCCCGTTTCTTCGTCAATAGTAAACAAAGCTTCTATTGCAGGATGTGCAATGTCTGTACTTTCAAGAATTGCCATAATTGTTGCAACCCCTAAACCGTTGTCTGCTCCAAGTGTAGTTCCTTTGGCACGTACCCAATCACCATCTACATACATATCAATTCCTTGTGTATCGAAATCGAATTCTGTATCGTTATTTTTTTGGTGTACCATATCTAAATGCGATTGCATTACAATAGTAACTCTATCTTCCATTCCAGAAGTAGCAGGTTTTTTTATGATAACATTTCCCACTTCATCTTCTATAACTTCTAAACCAAGTTTTGTTCCAAAATCTTTCATAAACGCAATAACACGTTCTTCTTTTTTGGATGCTCTTGGCACTGCATTAAGGTCTGCAAACTTATTCCAAAGTTGTTGTGGTTCTAGTTGTCTTATTTCTGAATTCATTTGTATATATTTTTGAAAGTGCGAAGATACGAATAGTCTTTTACAAACATTTGCTTACTTTTGAAAGATGCTGAAAAATCCAAAAACCTATATTGCTTTTTCTATAGTACCACTTTACTTTATAGTGAAGTTGCTTTCTAATTATCCTGAATTTATAGAGAAATACTATAGCAACGGTTTGTATCCTATAATTTCGAAGCTTTTTAGATACACTTTAGGATGGATTCCGTTTTCCTTTGGCGATTTATTCTATGCCTTTTCTATTGTATATATGATTCGTTGGTTTGTTAAAAACAGAAGAAGAATTATAAAAGATACCAAAAATTGGTTGATAGATATTTTTGTAGCGGTTTCCATATTTTATTTCGTCTTTCATCTTTTTTGGGCAATGAATTATTACAGATTGCCATTACACAAAAACCTCCACCTAGAAGCAGATTATACTACAGAAAAATTAATAACGGTTACCAAACAGTTGATTGAAAAGTCGAATGCATTACATCTTCAGATCACAAAAAACGATACGGTAAAAGTAGAAATACCGTATAGTAAATCGGAATTATTACAACAAGTTCCAAATGGCTATGCTGTTTTAGAG
>JAGPUY010000440.1 GCA_018067265.1 Oceanihabitans sp.
TAATTATTTAATTTTACCTCTGATTATTTCCTATAAATTTCTTATTATTCTTACCAATAAACTCAAAAAAGACTTGATTTTTTATTAAATACATAATATAAAATTTGTTTGTTGCACATATATACATATATTTGGTAAACCAATCTGGTAAACCAATTTTGTTTTTTATACCTCCTTTCATGAAAACCATTATTAAAATAAACACATTCCAATTAGTCATCATTCTTGTCATGATGTCCCTTATAGGTTGTTCTAGCGATGAAAACACTTCAGATACTTCACCGCAAATAATAGATGAGGTAATTGACAATGAAGAAGAAGTAAACATCGAATATGCCAATATTGACTTTTCTAACTGGAAAGTAACTTTACCAGTCGATGAAAACAACAATGGTAGTCCAGATGAGTATTCCCCTTTACAATTAATAAATTTTGGATATCAAACCTTAGCACCTGTGCAACCCTACATGTATGATGATGCAACAGATACTTCTTTAGTCTTTTATACATTTCCAGATATTTCTACCACAAACAGCTCCTACTCTAGAACCGAATTAAGAGAACTAATAAACACAAATAACGCTAGTAAAAATTGGACTTTATTAGAAGGTGGTGAAATGATTGGAAGATTAAAAGTAGATGCTGTTTCAGAAAATACAACATCTAGCGATGATTATCATAAAGTAATTATCATGCAAATTCACGGAATCATATCGGAAGAAGACATGAACACCCATGGCTTTTCATCTAATAATGGCCCTCCTTTAATTAAAATTTATTGGAAAGATGGCTATGTTTGGTCGCACAAAAAATCACTTATAGATGAAACTACAGACGGAGATGACTTGTTAGACACCTCTACGAATACTTGGTCAGACATTAAAGTAAATTTAGGCTATGTTGGTTTTGACACATTTGATTTTAGAATATCCGCAAGTGATGCTAAAATAGAAGTACAACTCAATGGCGAAGAAACATTTGTCTACGAAGATATTAGTTTAGACAAATGGCCTTATGAAAACTACTTTAAAGCAGGCAATTATTTAACAACTACAGATGTAGATGCCTATTCTTATGTAAAGTATTATAACTTAAGCGTCACGCATTAAAAATTAATAATAAACACGTCTTTTACTAATACAAAAGACTTATTGTATTTTACAATAACAATACTACAAATACCTATGAAAAAAACAGTTTACATTTTAGTCTTATCCGTACTGCTTATAGCTTGTGGCAAAACAAAAACCGCTAGCTTAACTACAGTGTCTAATATAAAAGAACTAAACACCGCTATTAAAGAGGCTAAACCTGGAGATAACATCGTGTTAGCTAATGGAGTTTGGAAAGATGTGCAAATCAAATTTAGAGGAAAAGGCACCAAAGAGAATCCGATAACCTTAAAAGCAGAAACGGCTGGTAAAGTTAGTATTGAAGGGCAATCTTATTTAAAATTTGGAGGGGAATATTTAGTAGCAGAAGGCCTACATTTTAGAAATGGATTCTCACCATCTAGTGCAGTAATCGATTTTAAAATAAGCAATAAAGACACACCAGATGAAATTGCTAACCATTGTAAAGTCACTAATTGTGTCATCGAAGACTTTAATAAACCAAAACGAGACAAAAGTGATTTATGGGTACAGTTTTGGGGAAGACATAACGAATTAAGCAACTCTTATATTGCTGGTAAAACAAACAGAGGTCCCACCGTTAGAGTAAGCATAGAAGGAACAGAAAGCATCAATAATTACCATCAAATTATAAATAATCATTTTGGACCAAGACCTGTAAAAGGTGGTCCTAGTGGAGAAACTATTCAACTAGGTAATAGTTACACATCGATGTCACCTAGCCATACCATGGTTGCCAATAACTTATTTGAAGAATGTAATGGTGAAGTGGAAGTCATTTCAAGTAAAACAAACTTTAACGAGTTTAGAAACAACGTTTTTTACAAAAGTGAAGGATCTCTAGTAACACGTCATGGCAACTATAGCATTATAGATGGTAATTACTTTATTGGTGATGGTATTAATGAAAACTACGGAGGAATTCGTATTATTAATACCGGACATTGGGTTACCAATAATTACTTCTACAACCTAAAAGGAACCAGTTTTAGAAGTCCGTTAGCAGTAATGAATGGGATTCCAAAATCACCATTAAACCGTTACAACCAAGTAACAGATGTCGTTGTTGCATATAACACCTATGTAAACTGTAGTGCTCCTTGGCAATTTGGTGTAGGTACCAACATTGCACAAGCAGATGTATTACCAAAATCAGAAATCCGTTCTGCAAGAGCGATTAGAACTACGGTTGCTAACAATGTCATCTACAACGAAAATGGACTGGAAGCAATTGTTATTGAAAATGATAAAGCAGACGGCGTGACTTTTAAAAACAATCTAGTAGATAATCAAGGTGTAGAATTTAATGGCTTTGATGGCGGCATTATTCCTACGCCACTAGATTTGAAAAAGATATCAGATTATATTTCTATTCCAACAGGAATTCCTAGTGATATGGAAGGGTATAATGGCTTTGATTTTGCTACCATTGAAAAAGATCTATTTGGTACTTCAAGAAAAGATACTAAAAGTATTGGTGCAATTGTAGGTACCGATGTTTCCAATCCTAACATTTTAGATAAATCTAAATATGGTACCACTTGGTTTTCTAATGTAATAGAAGCGCAAGACCCAGTAACACATACTGTGACTAAAGCAGAAGAATTACAAACGAAGATAAACGAAGCTAGTAATGGCGATATTATCGCTGTAGCGGAAGGCATTTATACACTGAACACATCTTTAGTAATTAATAAAACAATTACCATCCAATCGCAAGGAAACGCAAAAGCACAACTTCTTTTTTCAGGAACATCCAACACACCATTATTCGCATTAGAATCTAAAGGAAAGTTAACCGTAAATAATATATCTCTAAAAGGAAACACCTCCAACTATGCTTTTGCAAGTCTAAAAGAAAACATGTCTAACCATTTTGGACTAACCGTTACCAATACAGAAATAAGTGATTTCGGTTATGTACTAAAAGTATATAAAGAATCCTTTGCAGAACGTATTACTTTTGAAAACACATCCATTACCAACTGTGAAAACGGTATAGAATTATCCGAAGAAACCAATGACAAAGGAGATTACAACACCGAATATTTAACCATAAACCATTGTGATTTCAATACGGTAAAAGCAAATGTGATTGATTATTACAGAGGTGGATATGATGAATCTACTATCGGCGGAAACCTTTTAGTAACCAATAGTACTTTTACTAATTGTGGTGCTAAAGAAAAAAACAAAACACTATTAAATCATAATGGTATTGTAAACGTGAATATTACTAAAAATACATTTAAAAATAATGCCGTGCAGTTTGTTTCTATTTTATGGGGAGCAAAAAACAATGTCGCGTCTGAAAATAGCGTAGTTAATTCCGGGCAAATAAAAACGGAAGAAAACTTAGTAATGAAGTTAATGTACTAATAGTATCACAAAAAAATCCATTTTTTAAAATGAAAAAATCCGTATTCACCATAGTCACACTTTTAACTCTATTTGCTTGTAAGGATCATTCTAAAGTTACTTCCGATACAATTTCAAAATCTACTGCTAAAACCGAAAACGAAACAAAATATCCTAGTGATGTTATTCCTTTTATGTACGAGTGGAAAATTCTTTTAGGAGATGGAACACATGAAGAAAACCTAGTAAATTATGAAGGGAAAGATTTCTTCTATGTGGAAAAAGAGAAGGAAACGAATTGGGTAGTGTACAAAACACCAAATTCTGGTATTACCTCCAGAACTTCTAGTAACACAAGAACAGAATTAGGTCAGAAAAAACATTGGATACCTGAAGTTGGAGGGAAATTAAAAGGCACATTAAAAGTGCAACACGTATCTACTTCTGGTGACGCCAGAGTCGCTGCATCCTATTCGGTAGTCGTTGGACAAATTCATAGTGATGAAGGACACGAAAACGAACCTATTAAAATATTCTATAAAAAATTCCCAGGACACACCAAAGGTTCCGTTTTTTGGAACTACGAAATAAATACCGCAGGTGATGATAATTCAGGAAGATGGGATTATTCAACAGCAGTTTGGGGTGATGACATGTCTGTTGTTGGTTCTAGCGCAACGACCTTTCCAGAAGAACCGGAAGATGGTATCGCATTAGGCGAAGAATTCAGCTATGAAATAAACGTTTATAAAGGGATCATGTATCTTACTTTTACTAGTGAAGGTCACGAAACTATAAAATTCACCAAGAATTTATTGCAATCCGATTTTTCAAAAAAAACAGATATTCCGCAGCAAATATGGACATTATATGCATCCATAGGTCGTGATGGAGTCGAACGAGAAAATGGGTACGCTGGCGAAATAAATTATTTTAAACAAGGAGCATACAACCAAACGAACGGAAAAAAACCAGAAGACAATCTAGTATGGTATACAGGATCGGAAACCTATGGTGGTGATATACCAAAACAATATGCAAATGGCTGCTATGCCGAAGTATGGTTTAAAAATGCAACAGTAGGTGAAGGAACAGCTCCTAATTTATAAAATAAGAGGCATTGAAAAAAGTAATATTTGTTATAGGAGTTTCCGGTTGTGGTAAAAGCACCATCGGTAAACTACTAGCGCAAGAATTAAATATTCCGTTTTTTGATGGCGATGACTTTCATCCAGAAAGTAACATTGCAAAAATGTCTAACGGACATCCATTAAACGATGCTGATAGACAAGGTTGGTTAGAGACTTTAAACGATTTAGCTAAAAAACAACGTACCAAAAACAGTTGCGTTATTGTCTGTTCTGCATTAAAACAAAAGTATCGAAATACCTTAAGTAAAGGTGTAGAAAGCGAAACAAAATGGGTGCATTTATCTGGTTCTTTCCATCAGATTTTTGAACGAATAAATAGTCGGCCGGATCATTTTATGCCTTCCGAATTATTGCAGTCGCAATTTGATACTTTAGAAATACCTACAGACGCGATTCGCATAGATATTAGTTTATCTCCAGAAAATATTATAAAAAAGATAAAACACGAAATAATGACTACCTCAGAATTTGGATTATTTGGTTTAGGAGTAATGGGTAAAAGTTTGTGCCGAAATTTAGCAAATAACGGATTTAAAATTGCCATGTTTAATAGACATGTAGCTGGTGTAGAAGAAGATGTTGCTAAAAATTTTAAAGCACAATATCCAGAATTAGCACAAGCCGAAGCTTTTGATAACATTTCCGCTTTTGTAAATGCATTGCAACAACCAAGAAAGATAATGCTCATGGTGAATGCAGGAAAAACCATCGATTATGTCATTGAAGATTTGCTACCACATTTATCCAAGAACGATATTTTAATAGATGGCGGAAATTCAAACTATACAAAAACCAAAGAACGCGGTGATTATTTAAAAACCAAAGGCATTCATTTTATAGGAACTGGCGTTTCCGGAGGAGAAGAAGGCGCTTTAAAAGGACCATCTATTATGCCTAGCGGAGATGCAGAAGCATATCTTATGGTGAAGCCCTTTCTTGAAAAAATTGCAGCTAAAGACCAAAACAATTTACCTTGCTGTACCTATGTTGGACCAGAAGGAAGCGGTCATTTTATTAAAATGGTTCACAATGGTGTAGAATATGTAGAAATGCAGTTATTGGCAGAAACAGCTACTATTTTAGAAACCTTAGGCCAAAATCCTGACGAAATTGCAAACACTTTAGCATCCTGGAAAGACACAGCAAATAGTTATCTGTTAGAAATTACAACGGCTATTTTTAGAAAAAAAGAAGGCGACGATTGGTTGGTCAAAAAAATACTAGATAAAGCAGGTAATAAAGGTACAGGAAATTGGACAACCATTGCATCTGCCGAACTTGGTGTTCCAAGTACACTGATAGCTTCTGCCCTATTTTCGCGCTATATTTCCTTTTATAAAGACGAAAGAATCGAATTAAATAGCAATTATGAGACTATAAATGCTTCGGAATTAAATATAACCACACAAGAAATTTTAGAAGCCTATCAATTTGCAAGAATTATAAACCATTACCAAGGTTTTAAATTGATTGCTGAAGCTTCCAATACCTTCAAATGGGATTTAAATTTAAGTGAAATTGCACGAATCTGGACCAACGGATGCATTATTAGATCGACTTTAATGGAAGATTTAGTCGAAGTATTTAAAAATACTACCAACTTATTAACTAATCCGAAATTAATAGACTGCATTAAGCAATACCAACCAGCCATTAAAAAAGTGGTTTCCCAATGTATTCTTAAGGATCTAACAACTCCTGCTTTGGGAGAATCTATTCAGTTTTTCAACGGCATTACAACAAAATATGCTTCCGCAAATATCATTCAAGCACAAAGAGATTATTTCGGAGCACACACGTACCAAAGACTAGAGGATACTTCTGGGAAGAATCATCACACCATCTGGAATTAAGATCCAGTAACTAACATCAAAAACAACAACCAATACTATGGAAGCAACCACACCTAAAAAATCATTTCTTAAAAAGATTATCGCGCTAATATTAGGGTTTGGTCCTGGTATTTTCGCCATTGGTTATACCATAGGTACAGGTAGTGTAACATCTATGATTGTTGCAGGTAGTAAATTTAATATGCAATTATTATGGGTGCTTTTAGTTAGTTGCCTTTTCTCAGGAATTTTAATGTTTGCCTACGGTAATTACGCATTAATAACTGGGGAAACAGCGCTTTTCGGATTCAAAAAACATTTTAAATATGGTAAAATATTAGCCATAGCCATCATCATAGGTATTACGTTTGGCCAATGGAATTCTTTAATGGGGATTTTAGGAATCTCATCCAACATCATTTTTGAAATATTAGCAATGAATTTTGAAGCATTAGCGGCCCATAAATATGAAACCGTTCTATCTATTGCTATTGTTATCCTTGTGATTTTTTACTTACTAATGTTGGTGGGTAAATATACTTTCTTCGAAAAAATACTAGTCATATTTGTAAGCTTAATGGGACTATCCTTTGTATTATCCTTATGTTTTGTACAACCACTTTCTATAGATGTTGTTAAAGGATTAATCCCAACCATACCAGATGTTCCTGGAGGTAAAATGTTGGTTGCTGCCTTTGTAGGTACTACTATGGCTTCCGCTACATTTTTATCACGACCACTATTTGTTAAGGGAAAAGGTTGGACTATTAAAAACCTAGATCAGCAGAAAAAAGATTCCATTACAGCAGCTATTTTAATATTTATTATTAGCGGCGTTATCATGGCAGTAGCTGCTGGCGCATTATTTTATCAAGGTAAAGAGGTTACCCAAGTATTAGATATGGCCAATACTTTAGAACCAGTTGCTGGTAAATGGGCGGTTTCTATTTTCTTTTTTGGAGCATTAAGTGCTGGTTTATCCTCTATTTTCCCTTGTTTATTAATCGCACCATTATTAATTGCAGATTATCAATCTGGAGAGTTAGACACCAATTCTCGTCAGTTTAGAATAATAACCGCTATTGCTTGTTTAGTCGCTTTAATTGGTCCTGCATTTGGAGCAAATCCTATTGAGATTCAAATTCTATCTCAAGTATTTAATGTGTTTGTATTGCCATTAGTAATTTTAGGTATAATACTGATTGTCAATAATAAAAAAATTATGAAAGGGTATAAAACAAGTCTTTTTGTAAACATTGGTCTGTACGCTTCACTCCTATTTGCTTTGGTAATTTCTTACAACGGCATATTAGGATTGATGGATTATTTTTAGTCTACGATATAGACTATAGTCAAAATAGCACAGATTTGTGTTAAATGTGCACATAATATTTTGTTAATACTAAAAATCTTGTATATTGGTAAACCAATCTGGTAAACCAATTTAGATTTTATGAAAAACAAGCAATCCCTCCGTTTTGTATACCTCATTATTCTATTGCTCACTTTCTCTTGCAAAGAATCGGATTCTAACCCATTATTAGTCAAAAATATATCCGAATTTAACCATGCAGTTCAAAAGGCAAAACCAGGAGATGTCATTACTTTGGCAAATGGGGTTTGGAAAGATACCGAGCTTGTTTTTGAAGGAAACGGAACCAAAGAAGAACCAATTACACTTACGGTAGAAGAAAAAGGAAAAGTTACTTTAGAAGGCGCTTCTAACCTTCAGATTGCAGGAGAGCATTTAATTATAAACGGTCTTGTTTTTAAAAACGGTTACACGCCAACCAATGCGGTAATCTCTTTCAGAAAAAACAGAGAAGAAATTGCTAATAACACAAGATTAACCGAATGTGTTATTGATAATTTTAATAATCCAGAACGTCAAGTACAAGATTATTGGATTACGATCTACGGAAAAAATAATCGTATTGATCATAACCATATGGTTGGCAAAAAGAATTTAGGCGTTACCATGATTGTTGGTTTAGATACGAAAGAAAGCGTTCAGAATAATCATAAAATCGATCATAACTATTTTGGCCCACGTCCAACCTTTGGAAACAATGGAGGAGAAACCTTACGAATAGGAACAAGTCATACGGCATTAGAAAACTCCAACACCTTAGTAGCGTCCAACTATTTTGATAGAACGAATGGAGAACACGAAATCATTTCGAATAAATCGTGTCAAAACACCTTTAAGTACAACACTTTTTTCGAATGTACAGGAACCTTAACCATGCGTCATGGAAATGAAACATTAGTAGATGGTAATGTATTTATAGGAAACAATAAGCCTAGTACTGGAGGAGTTCGTATTATTAACGAAACCCAAACCGTCATTAACAACTACCATATTGGTTTAACAGGATATCGTTTTAGAGGCGCATTTGTGATGATGAACGGTGTGCCAAATTCACCACCAAATCGTTACGTTCCAGTAATCGATTCCAAAGCAAACAACAACACGTTTATTGATTGTGATCATATCCTTTTTGGAGCTGGAAATGATTCGGAAAGAAGTCAAGCACCAAGAAATTCTGAGTTTTCTGGAAATATTATTTATAATAAAGACAAAAAAGACATCTTTTCTATGGATGTAGATATAAGTGGTATTACTTTTAAAGAAAATATTTTAGGTGAAAATAGCGAAACCAGTATTACAAATGGTTTTGAAAAGACAGCAATTACATTAGTGAAAAATGAACAAGGTTTTTTAATACCTACTTCAGATAAAATAAAAACAAAAGTTACCATAAGTCCGAATATAGCAACCAAAGAAAATACAGGTACTACTTGGTATTCTAAAGCAGATAATACAGTAGCTCTAAATTCGGGAAAAACCATTAATGTCGAAGCTGGTATTAATACGTTATATGAAATCGTAAAGAAATCCGAAGCTGGAGACATCATTCAATTAGAAGCTGGCGGCACGTATTTAATCACCAAAGCTGTTCCAATTAATCATCCACTAACCTTTAAAACTTCAGGAATAAAAAAAGCAACTATTTTATTTGAACGCATGATGGCTTTCGAAATTCAAAATGGCGGAAGTTTATCTTTAGAAAACATAACGTTTGATGGCACAAAATCTCCAGATTACGCTGGTAATTCCGTAATTAGTACCAGTAAAAACTCCATGCTAGACAATTACAAACTCTTCATTGACAACTGTGCATTTAAAGACATGGTAGTTAATCATTCTTTTGATGTATTACGCGTTTCTAAAGGAACCTTTGCAGACACCATTAGTATTCAAAATTCCACATTCAAAAACATTTCAGGACATATTGCTGCATTAGATAAAGAAACCGATGATATTGGTGCTTATAATGTAGAATACATGCTAATGAAAAACAATACGGTTACCGATATGCAAGGTGCTGCTTTACGATTGTATAGAGGTGGAAAGGATGAAAGTACTTTCGGTCCATTTTTAGAAGTAGAGCATAATGTATTTAATAATGTAGGTTTTGGTAAAAAGAACAAGTACAAGGCAGCAATGTCTTTATATGGCGTTCAGGTTAACGACATTCAAAACAATAATTTCAATAATACCAATGGTTTAAAAATGCATTTAGTGGTTGGAGAGCCAATTGTAAATGTGGTGAATAATAACTATTACAAATCTGGCGAAATTGAAGTTACTGGAGATCAAAAATATAATGTTGCAAACCTGTATAATATGGAATCTACATTTAAAGAAGGAACCTTCGAATTATCTGAAAACGCTACTTTAAGAGGAAAAGCTACAGATAAAGAAGAAATAGGAATTATTACAAAAAAATAAATATGCTATTTATTAGAAACTTTATATTAAAATTTGCTTTAGTCGCAATTGTATTAACTGCATTTTCTTGTAAAAAAGAAAATGCAGATGATGCAAATACTAAAAGTAAAACGACAATTTCACAAGAACATCCCAATTTAATTTTGACTGCGCAAGGCGTGAGAGATATAAGAGCTCAATTAGGTAATATTCCAATTTTTGATACTACTTTAAAAGCGGTTCAAGAGGAAATAGATGCAGAAATTGCATTAGGAATAGACACGCCAATACCGTTAGATTATTCTGGTGGATATACACATGTTCGTCATAAACGCAACATGATAGTTTTACAAAAAGCTGGTGTTTTATACCAGATTTTGGATGACGAAAAATATGCGAAGTATGTCAAAGACATGCTAATGCAATATGAAGAACTATATAAAACATTACCATTACACCCAAAAACAAGATCGTATGCAAGAGGTAAATTATTCTGGCAATGCTTAAACGATTCGAATTGGTTGGTGTATGTGAGTCAAGCGTATGATTGTGTTTATAATTATTTATCGGAAGAAGAACGCAACACCTTAGAAACAAATTTATTCAAACCTTTTGCAGATCACATTTCTATGGACAGTCCGCAGTTTTACCAAAGAGTTCACAACCATAGTACTTGGGGAAATGCCGCTGTTGGTATGATTGGTTTAGTAATGAATGACCAAGAATTAATTGATCGTGCTTTATACGGAATTAAAGATTTAAAACTAGACACTAATGAAAAAGATGATGACGGTGGCTTTTTAAATAAAGATGGAAAAGCAGGTTTTTTAGCGAATATAGAAGAACCTTTTTCTCCGGATGGTTATTATAATGAAGGTCCATATTACCAGCGCTATGCCATGTATCCTTTTTTAATTTTTGCGGAAGGATTGCATAACGTCAAACCAGAATTGAAGATTTTTGAATATAAAGAAGGTGTACTTTTAAAATCGATTAATGCACTTCTAAACTTATCGGATGCAGATGGCGATTTTTTTCCACTTAACGATGGTCAAAAAGGAATGTCTTATTACACTAGCGCTTTAGTTACAGCAGTAGATATTTCCTATCATTTTGGTACGCAAGATCCTGGTTTATTAAGCATAGCTTCCGCACAAGACCGCGTATTGTTAGACGATTCGGGTCTTGCTGTAGCACTTGGCATTAAAAATGGTAAAGCAACGCCTTTCCAAAAAAAATCTATTAACCTTTCGGATGGACCAAAAGGAAAACAAGGCGGAGTTGCTATTTTAAGAAATGAAGATATAGAACTCGTATTTAAGTATGCAGCGCAAGGCTCTAGTCATGGTCACTATGATAAATTATCGTATTCCTTATACGAAAAAGGAGAAGAAATCCTTCAGGATTACGGCTTAGCACGTTTTGTAAATATCGAACAAAAAGGTGGTGGAAATTATCTAAAGGAAAACAAAACTTGGGCGAAACAAACGATTGCACATAACACAATAACGCAAAATGAAACGTCCCATTTTAATGGGAAATATGAAATAGGAAGTCAACATCATTCCGACTTGCATTATTTTTATTCAGAAAATGAAAACGTACAAGTGGTAAGTGCAAAAGAAAGTAATGCATATCCTGGAACAGAGATGCTTCGTACTATGGTTATTATAAAAGATGAAGATTTAGAAAAACCATACCTGTTAGATATCATGAAGGTGACTTCAGATAAAGCAAATCAATATGATTTTCCGTATTATTTCTTAGGACAAGTAATACAAACAAATTTTGATTATAAAGCACCTAAAACATTAAATCCTTTAGGAACCAAAAACGGTTACCAACATTTATATGTTGAAGGTACAGCAAAAGCGAATACCGATAACACGAAGTTTTCTTGGCTAAATAAAGGTAAATTTTATAGCTTAACAACGGCAACAAATACCGACGACGAAATTCTTTTTACAAGAATTGGCGCCAACGACCCAGAATTCAATTTACGTAGAGAAACCGCATTAATGCTTAGACGAAAAAACACGAAGAATACCCTTTTTGTTTCTGCTATAGAAGCACATGGTAGTTATAGCCCAGTTTCAGAATCTGCGGTAAACTCCAATAGTAGTATTGCAGCATTAAAAGTAATTTTAGATACCACAGATTATACCGCAATTGCAATTACCAATATAAACGGTAACTCAAAACTATTTATAACAGCAAACACTAACGCTGCTGCAGAAGCAAAACATACATTAAAAATTAACGATAAGGATTATACTTGGGTAGGTGCTTATTATTACCAATAAACTTAAAACTAAAAAAATGGAAAAAAAGAATCGATTTAGTGAAAAATACGTCATTTCAAAAGAACTGAAATGGGAAGAACTTGGAGGCGGCGTATCCAGAAAATTCTTAGGTTACGATAACCAAATCATGATGGTAAGAGTGAAGTTTGATAAAGGAGCTTTAGGTGCTCCACATCAACATTTTCACACGCAAGCTACCTATTGTGTTTCCGGTAAATTTGAATTTGAAATTGATGGAGAAAAGCAAATTGTAGAAGCAGGAGATGGCGTATATATTGAACCTAATTTATTGCATAGTGCAGTTTGTTTAGAAGAAGGAGAGCTAATTGACACTTTTAGTCCGGTAAGAGAAGATTTCTTAAGTGGTGGTTCGGTATCTTATTTTGGAGATAAGGCCTAAGGAAAAAAACTACTAGCCATTACAACGAGTTAAAAACTTTTTTATAGGATTGTGGAGATGTTATATACATTCTACCTCAACTATTGCATAGAGCGACTTGCACTAAAGAAGAAATCTCACTAAATCCCTTTAGTGCTATACGTGAGGACTTTATGTAACAGTGCAAAAATTCTTACGTTCCAAGTAATTCTTTGCTATTTTAACTAAAACATATACTCATTTACCATATAAAATCTACGAAAACGTTGTAATTAACAAAATTTTATATATATTTGGTAAACCAATCTGGTAAACCAATTATGGTTACTGGATTAAAACCAAAAAAAAAGGACAAGTAAAAAACCTATCCTTTTTAAAATACTTCTTCGACGGGAAGTAATCATGTAGTAAAACATAACATTACAAAAGTAACAAACATATTGATACTTGCCTAATAATTGTGTTTTTAGTAAAACAAATTAATTAACTAAAAATTAAAAATTAATTATGAATTTAAAAGCTAAATCGGCATTATTTGCATTACTCTTTATGTGCATTTCTGCCTTTGCCCAAGAAACTCTAACAGTAAAAGGGCTCGTGGTAGATGCAAATGACAATATGCCTTTACCAAGTGTAAATGTTATTATTGTAGGCACTAGTACCGGAACAAGTACAGATTTTGATGGTAATTATCAAATTCAAGTAAAAAAAGGTGACGTTATACAGTTTTCTTATATAGGTTACATCTCACAAACTGTAATTATTGATAATCAAAGAACCATCGATATGTCTTTAGCCGCAGATGCTAATAATTTAGATGAGGTTGTTGTAATTGGTTATGGTACACAAAAGAAAAGTCACTTAACAGGATCTATCTCTAAAGTAGTAAACGAAGATTTAGACCAAATAGCGGTATCTCGTGTAGATGACGCTCTTGTTGGTCAAGTGTCTGGTGTAAACATTCAAGCTACAGAAGGTGAAGCTGGTTCTGCACCAACAATTACAATTCGTGGTGCTGGTTCTATTACAGGAAACTCTACACCTTTAGTTGTTGTAGATGGTTTAGTAGTAGACAGTGATTATTTAGGATCTTTAGACATGAATGATGTAAAATCTTTTGAAGTTTTAAAAGATGCTGCTTCTACTGCAATTTACGGATCTCGTGGAGCCAATGGTATTATCATGATATCTACTAAAGATGGTAAAGAAGGAGATACCAAATTTAGCTATAACACGTTTACAGGATTTAAAGAAGCTAGACACAGTGATGCATATACTTTTACAGTAAAAGAAACTGCCGAAAAAGAATTAGCTGCAACTGGAATGCTATCTGATAAAACAAAATACAAACAATTATTAGGTGATAATACAAACTGGCAAGATGTTATTTTTGATGGTGGTACAATTACTAGCCACTCTTTTGCTGCAAGAGGTGGAAGTAAAAGAACAAAATTTAGTACAGCAATAAATTATGTACATGATGAAGGTGTACTATTAACAGATGATTATAAAAAATATGCTGTTAAATTAAAAGTAGACACAAAATTAAGTGATAAATTATCCTTTGGTGTAAACTTATCCCCATCTATAACAAACAGAAGAAGATTTGATGGGTCAACACATGATATTTTACGTCAACCATCTTGGTTGCCAGTATATTTAGATGCACGTACTATCCAATTTGTTAACAGAACAAGAGATGGTGGTGCATATGCAGATGCACAAATAGGTGACTATGCACAACAACGTATGTTTGATGATTTCGATTTAGCTACAGGTTTACCTGTACCTTTTGGTGGAAGTGGAACAGATATTAGTAATACCTCTAATACAAATCCTTATGCTAAAATTGCAGAACGTGATCGTACCAATGATAAATTCAAACTTTTCGGAAGTATCTATGGTAAATATGATATTACGGATAATTTAAGCTTTAAATCTACCATTGGAGGGGATTACCAAAGCACTAAAAACAGAAGATGGCAAGGTGTTTTATCTAATAGAAACGGTGCTTCTGCAGCGCAATTAGATTTATTTAATGAAGAGCGTACACACATGTCAACAGACAACTATTTCTCTTATGATAAAAACTTAGGAAAACATGATATATCTGCGATAATTGGTTTTGCTGCAGAGCAATGGCAATTTAGTAACGATTATGTTTCTGGAAACGGTTACACATCGGATAAATTACAAACAATATCAGCTGCATCCACTGTTATCGATAAAGGATCTGAAGAATATGAACAAGCTTTAATAGGATATTTTGCCAGAGCAAATTATGCTTATGATGACAAATACTTAGTATCTGCAAGTTTTAGACGTGATGGTAGTTCTATTTTTGGTGAAAACAACAAATACGGAAACTTCCCCGCTTTTTCTGCAGGTTGGATAATTAGTAATGAATCTTTCTTAGAAGATAGTAACATTGTTAATAAATTAAAATTACGTGCAAGTTATGGTTTTACAGGTAACGATGGATTAGATACAGATAGTAATCAAATTGATAAATATCCATCACAATCCTTACTTTTATCTTCAACAGCGATACTAGATGCTGGGATAGGTAATGGATTCAATGCCATAAATATTGCTAACAAAGATTTAAAATGGGAACGTTTAAGAGAATTTAATCCTGGTATAGACTTTGGCTTTTTTAACAATGTCATTTCTGGTTCTTATGATTATTATGAAAGAACAAGTGATCAGTTATTATTAAACAACCCTATATCTTATTCAACAGGTTTTGATGAGGCTTTAGTAAACCTTGGTGAAGTTAAAAATAGTGGTCATGAAATAGAGTTACGTTCTCGTAATTACTCTAGAGAGAATTTTTCATGGAGCACTACTTTAATTGCTTCAAAAAACAAAAACGAACTAATTGATTTTGCAGATTCGAATGGGCAAATTCAAAGTGTAGATTCTAAACGTGCTTCAGAATGGATTAACCTAGAAGGAAACCCTATATCTTCTTTTTATGGTTGGGTTGTAGATGAAGAAATTCCACTAGAATATATTTCTAACCCATACCATCCAATTGGAGCTACTGCGCAAGATGTATATGTAAAAGATTTAAATGGTGATGGTATTATTGATGATGATGATAAAACAATTCTAGGAGATCCATATCCAGATTTAGTTTGGAGTTTAACAAATGATTTTAAAGTGTATAACTTCGATTTATCCTTTATGTTTCAAGGTAGTCATGGTGCAGAAGTTAGAAATATGGCAGATCAATATATCTTTAACCAGTTTAATTCTGCTCAAGATTTTGTTTCATCAACACCTAATCAAGAGTTTATTAAAGAAAAAATATTTACAAACTCTATTATACAAGATGCTTCTTATGTAGCATTAAGAACCGTAAATATTGGATATACATTCTCAGATAGTTTAGCATCAAAATTACATTTAGAAAAGCTTAGATTATATGCAGCGGGTCAAAATCTATTATATTTTACCGCAGATAACTATACTGGTTTCAACCCTGAATCTGTTTACCATACTTCAGGTACGCAATTATCTACCACGTATGGTTACCAAAGAGGTGGTTCGCCAATACAGCAAACAATCTCTTTAGGATTAAATGTTCAATTTTAATAAATATGAAAATGAAAAACATAACAAAACACATTAAAAAGCTTAATCTCTTTATTATAGCCATTACATTATTTTCATGTGGTGAAGATTTTTTAAGCCCAGAACCAACATCTGCGCTAGTAGCAGAAACTTATTTTGAGAATGAAGGAGATTTAGAAACGGCACTTATAAACATGTATGATGGTATACAAGGTGTAAACTCTACAGATTCTAATGATAATCATTCTTTACAAGTAGAGTTTTATGTTACAGAAATGCGTAGTGATAATACTAGAACTAAATCTCAAGAAGGAGAAGCAGCGCAATTTGACTTTTTTAATGTACAGGCCACAAATGGTATTGTAGCTGATTATTACAGAAGTTTTTACAATGTAATTTTTAGAGCAAATACAGTTTTAGCAAATTTAGATGTAGCTACACCTGAGAATGCAGCTAAAATTGAAAGCGAAGCTAAATTTGTTCGTGCGTATGCTAATTTTAATTTAGTACGTTTGTACGGTGATATTCCTCTAGTAACTTCAATCATTTCACCCTTAGATACGGCTACACAATTTACTAGAGTAGCAACATCGGATGTTTATGATTTAATTATAAGTGACCTATTAACTGCAATAGATGGTTTAGACAATTCTTCAAAATTAAGAGCGTCTAAGGCTGCAGCACAAGCTTTACTTGCTAAAGTATATTTAACAACGGGTACTAATTATTTACAAGCACAAATTTTATGTGAAGCAGTAATGGGAAGTGGTTTTATGTTAGAACCAAACTTTAAAGATGTCTTTTTTACAGAACAAAACAATGAGGTTATTTTCGCTATTGGTTATATTGGAGATTCAACGGAAGATAGTCAAAACTTTTCTGCAGAATGGTTAAATGCTGTAGGTAGAACAAGTGGAGTAAATTATGTTACTGCCGATGCAAGAGCTGCATTAGATGCTTTTGGAGGAGATAGAACTCTTTATTCTTATCGTGTAGATGCTGGACAACCAACACAATTTCAAGTTGTAAAATATATTCCAGATGGAGATGATACATTGGGTATTGTACCAACATCTGGAGATGCTACTCAAGCTGGTAACGACTGGATTGTTCTACGTTATGCAGATGTGCTTTTAATGCATGTGGAAGCAATTATGGCTGGAGGTAATGATACTTCTTCTTCAGATGCTTTAAACTCTTTTGAACTTGTGAGATTACGTGCCGGTTTATTAGGAGATGCTG
>JAGPUY010000451.1 GCA_018067265.1 Oceanihabitans sp.
GCCTCCGCAATATCTTCTGGTTCGAGCATTGTCATTTTCTGCATAGTCGATAGCTTATCTAAAACATCTTTGTCTGTTATAGTATCCATTAAATGTGTTGCTACAGCTCCAGGCTCAATAGAACTAACACGTATACCATAGGTTGGAGCTAACTCTTGTCTAAGGCCGTCGGAAAACATTTTTACCGCTGCCTTAGTCGCGCAGTATACTGCACCACCCGGAAAATATCTATATGCTGCTGTTGATGAAATATTGATAATATGCCCTTGTTTATTTTTAATAAGCGTAGGAAGCACAGCTGCTACACCGTTCAATACGCCTTTGATGTTCACGTCCACCATTTTCTCCCACTCATCGGTATTGAGATTTTTAACAAAAGACAACGGCATCAAGCCTGCATTATTAATTATTGCGTCTACATTACCATATTCTTCGAGTGTTTTAGCGACTAACGTTGCCATATCAGACTTCTTGGTAACATCAGCAATGACTACTAAAGCCTTTCCATTACTGTCTTCAATGGTTTTCCTAAGTGCATTCAACTTCTCTTTTCTACGTGCGGAAAGCACTACTTTTGCACCTTCCTTTGATAATTTTAAGGCTGTTGCTTTGCCAATACCACTTGATGCCCCCGTTATTATTATTACTTTATCTTTAATATCCATTTTATAATTAATTTATAGTTTAATGATTTACTTTGAATTCAAAACACCCACAACTATGGTAGAATAGGGACATCATCTCCATGCTACTATAGTCATAAATAGTTTTATTATTGGTATTCCTGTACCTGTTAAAAAGGGTCGTTAAGCGCACTAATACGAATCAGTTTTTTGTTTACAAATTCTTTAATCCCTAACTCGGATAGTTCACGACCAAAACCGGATTGTTTTGTGCCACCAAAAGGAAGATCGGCTTGTGTCCAGGTAGGATGATTAATAAAGACCATTCCGGTATCAATCTCATCTGCTATTTTTTTACCGCGTTCAACGTCTTCCGTAAATATGGAAGCTCCCAAACCAAAATCAGAATCATTAGCCAGATCTATGGCTGCCTGTTCGTCTTTCACCACATAGAAGGATGCAACAGGACCAAATAATTCTTCATGATAAGCAGCAATACCCGGTTTCAAGTCGGTAAGTATCGTTGGTTCCATAAAAGCACCCTCACAATTTGGACGTTTACCACCTAACAATACTTTTGCCCCTTGATCAACAGAACGTTTCACCTGATCTTCTAAATGAACTGCTGCGGCTTCGCTACTTAAAGGGCCTAATTCTGTTGCTGGATCCATAGGATCACCAACTTTCATTTGTGATAACTTAGCCTTAAATTTTTTAATAAACTCATCGGCAATGGCTTCCACTGCAATAAACCGTTTGGAGGCTACACAACATTGACCGTTGTTATTCATTCTACCAACAACTGCCCATTCTACTGTTTTTTCCATATCGGCATCTTCAAGTATAATAAATACATCATTACCACCTAGCTCCAGCACCACTTTCTTCAAATGTTTTCCGGCTTCCATGGCAATACTTGCACCTGCTTCTTCACTTCCCGTTAAGGAGACCCCTTTTATTCTTTTATCTGCAACCAATGCGGATGCACGTTTGCCAGGTATGAATAAATTGGTATACAATCCTTCAGGAGCTCCGGCTTCTTCAAACAGTTCCTCGATTGCAGCGGCACATTGAGGAACGATAGAGGCATGCTTAAGCAGAATAGTATTGCCCACCATAATGTTGGGAGCAACAAAACGAGCTACTTGATAGTAAGGAAAATTCCATGGCATGACGCCTAACAATACACCAATGGGACTATTTTTAACAATGGCGCTTCCATGTTCAGGATGGAGTGTTTTACTGCCAAGAAACGCTTCTGCATGATCTGCATAGTAATCAAAAATATCTGCACTCAAATCAATTTCTCCTTCTGCCTGGGCAAGGAGTTTGCCCATTTCTAAAGTGATGGTTTTTGCGAGTTCTGTTTTTTTAATTCGCATAAGGGTTGCTACTTTATGTAACAGATCAGCCCTTTGCTGGTAGCTTGTTTTTTTCCAGTGCGTAAAAGTTATTTGGGCTTTTGCTACTTTGGTATCAACGTTTTTCTCCGTCATTTCTTCGAACGACTTTACTATTTTATTTGTATTTGGATTAACTGTTTGAATGGACATATTAATTACATTTTTAATTATTTAGTACAAGGAAATATTCCTACACTATTTTGATATTTTATTTTTGTTTATGAAGTCTTTCAGTTTCACATTTCTATCCATTTGTTCTTTTTTAGAAACCAATAGCCTTCTCAATATTAATGCTATCGAATTTTGCTCCAGCTGAAATAAGCATCACGCTTCTATCTTTCATCATCAGAGGTATCAATGCAACCTGAGAAGTAGCGACATAATTACTTGTTATTCCTTTTGTTTTTTTCTTTAAGTGATTCTAATAGCAACTTGGCTACTGCCTCAGATGAACCTGGATTTTGACCTGTAATCAATACCCCATCTTGTTTCACATAAGACGCCCAATCATCTCCTTTGGAATAATGTGCACCATGTTTAGTGAGTTCATCTTCTAGTAAAAAAGGGACTACCTTCGTTAATTGAACGGCCTCTTCTTCGGTGTTTGAAAAACCAGTTAATTGTTTTCCTTTAACCAATGGTTCTCCATTTTTCGTTTTCACATTAACCAAAGCCGCAGGCGCATGACATACAAAAGCGATTGGCTTTTGATGATTATAAAACGCCTCGATTAATTGAATAGAGTTCTTATCGGTAGCCAAATCCCATAATGGACCGTGACCACCAGGATAAAAAACAGCATCATAATCGGCTTCCTTAATATCCTTAAGCTTCAGCGAATGCGCCACTTTATCAATTACCTCAAAATCTTTGTAAAATCTTTCTGTTGATGGGGTTTGTGCATCTTTTAATTCACTTTTAGGATCAACAGGTGGTTGACCACCTTTTGGTGATGCGATGGTTATTTCAGCTTTGGCATCTGCCAAAACATAATAAGGGCTTGCAAATTCTTCAATCCAAAAACCGGTTTTTTCTCCTGTATTTCCCAATTCGCTATGGGATGTTAATACTATTAATACTTTCATCATCTTTATTTGTTATTAAATTTTAACAATCATTTTTCCTTTATTTTTCCCATCAAAAAGATCAATAAAGGCCTGTGGAATGTTGTCAAATCCTTCAACAATGGTTTCGCTAAATGTTAGCTTATTCTCTTTCAACCAAGCCGATAATTGTTTGGTAGCCGCTGGAAATTTTTCTGCAAAATCACCAATAATGAATCCACGCATTGTAGCACTTTTAGTCAGGATAATAGGTTGCAATCGAGGACCAACTGGAACTTCCGTTTTGTTGTAGAGCGAAATAGCACCACAAACCGGTAATCGAGCATACTTATTGATGTTGGCTAAAACAGCGTCTGAAATCTCCCCGCCTACATTGTCAAAATAAATATCTACCCCTTTAGGGCAAGCACTCTTAATGGCTTCTTTTAAATTTGGTGTTGTTTTATAATTTATGGCGTGATCAAAACTGAACTTTGATGTAAGTAATTCTACTTTTTCATCTGATCCAGTAAGTCCTACCACTTTACAACCTAGTATTTTACCAACCTGCCCCACGACAGTACCAACAGCTCCGCCCGCTCCAGATACTACAAGTGTTTCGCCTTTTTTCGGTAATCCTATTTCGGTTAAACCTAAATAAGCGGTAAGCCCAGTCATTCCTAAAATCCCTAAATAACTTGATAATTTAGCTTCATTTTG
>JAGPUY010000462.1 GCA_018067265.1 Oceanihabitans sp.
AAAAACAGATTATATTGTTGGAGATAATGCCGATTTTGAACTTAAAAAATCTACCGGTTTTAAACGTAAACAATTACAAGCTTTCAATGATGATTTTGATAAATTAGAAACTTCGCTTGTAAATAACAAATCAAAACAATACACTGATTTTATAGGTTCTCTTAAGGTTTTAGATAAAGACAATGCCAAACTAGATGTTGAAAAAGCGATTAGTTTACGGGATGAAAAAAATGGACAATCTATGGAAAACATGGAAGAGCGCGCTCAAGGAATTATAATGAAACATCTGGATAAAGATAAAATGTATACTATAAAGTCTGGCTTTTTTAAAGTTTCAGATTCTGCAACTTTAAATAAAGAAGAAATTAAAAAAAGACAAGATACCGTGAATACGCTTCGTTATGCTAAAAACGAAACCTTTAACCTAATCAGCAATAGTAATTTTGCGAATCCAGATGCAGAACTAGATTTTGTTACCAACATCAAAAAATATAATTACACGTTTAAAGATGTTACTTTTTTAGATAGTGAAATGGTTTATATTATAGATTTCAAACCTAAAAGGTCTTCCGCTTTATATACAGGAACTATGTATGTGTCTAACGAAACCTTTGCTGTAATTAGAGCAGATTATTCCTTTTACGAAAATAGAGTTGGCGAAAAGTTTAATTTAAAATTGCTATTTGGTGTAAAATATGTTGAGAAAAACAAAAAAGGAATTGTGGTTTATAAAAAAGATGCGGACAATTATTACTATCCTAGTTATATAAACAGACAAATAGATCGCTACTTTTATGTAAATAGACCAATTAAGTTTATTGAAAACGAAAACTCCAGCAATAAAGTTGCTTTTAACTTTGAAATTGAAGGAACCTTTAAAGGAAAAACGGAACTTTTAGTCCTATCCAGAAAAGATATGGAAGCTAGTAATTATAATAATTACACCGAAAAAACTAGAATAAACTTCGAACACCCGAAAACCTATGATGCTGCAATTTGGGGTGATTATAATGTTTTAGAACCTTTAAACGATATGAAGAATTTTAAAATTGAACCAGAGGAAACAAACTAAAAAAAAGCTACTTTAATTTCTATTAAAGTAGCTTTTGTAAGTAGATAGCTAATGTTTCTTTTTAGGGACTTAAAGTTTACTTTATGTTTCATTAGTGTACTACACTTTATTAATTCCAATTATTATGCCAAAAGGATACACCACCGCGCATGCACTGAAAGTTGGTGGTTTTCCACTTTTAATTCCCAATGTACGCAGATGGCATTTTTTAAAGCATACTTTAAAGCATCCGTTTTAAAACTAGAAACTAATTGTGCTTCATCCACAGTATTGTCTACAATCGTATAATTAGGTCCGGTGATAGAAAACTTTCTAGCAATATATCCCGAAGTTGCATTGGCTAATGTCCAAGGAAAAATTCCTGGATTCGCAAATCGCGGACTATGCTCTAAAGCATTTTCCCAAAAAGCAATAGAAGAAAAAGTTCCTGAATTAGAAGAGATAAAGTAAACAGCAGATTGGTTACCAAAAAACTCAAAATCTTGTTTTCCACCAATAGCATCCACAAAGTCAGCAGCTAAATCTGCTTCTGTTTTTCCTGTTGCCTGGTATGTATTCCAATTTAATTCCATGATGAAAATAGCGTAATAGAATTTAATCCTCCAAAAGCATAACCACAATTCAATACTTTATCAACTTTCGTTAAAATGGGTTTCTTCGGAATACGAATATCAAATTCGGCATTGGTATAATTAAGCGTATGCGGAATGGTTTGCTGTTGAATAGAAAGCACAGAAACAATTGCTTCAATTGCTGTTGCTGCTCCTAATGTATGACCTATTTTGGGTTTAATACTAGAAACATACGGTTGCTGTTTATGAAACACTTTGGTTATGGCTTGGGCTTCCGATTGATCGGACAATTTTGTTCCAGTGCCATGCGCAGAAATCCAATCGATTTCAGAATGCTTCAGATTATTGCTTTCTAATATATGCTGAAAACAATTGATAATTCCAGATGCATCCGGTTTTGGAGCTGTCGGATGATAGGCATCACAAGACAGCGCACAATCGTCTAAAACAGCAAGAATATTCGCCTTTCTCTTGGTAGCATTTTCTACTTTTTCTAACACTAAAAAACCAGCGCCTTCACCTAAAATCATTCCATCTCTATTGGCATCAAAAGGTTTGCAAATCCCGGAAGGACTCATTGCTCTGCTCCTACTAAAACCGGTCATTGCTATTTTAGAAAAAGGATCTACACCGCCAACTATAGCAATAGAAATTTCGCCTTTTTGCAAAGCATCCATTCCCGCTTTAAGCGCATAATTTCCAGCGGCACATGCAGTAGCAAAACATTGAAAATTATGCATTGCAGGATACTTTTTCATCAAGCGTTTACAAATTCCGAAACCGGTATATGCTTCTGGAATTAATGTTTGCTTCTTTTCTGCCATCGCTTCAAAAGCAGCAGATTCTCCCATAGTAGTTCCTAGAAATAACCCCCATTTTTCTATACTAGAACAATTAGCTTGTTGGATAGCTTGTTCTATTGCAGAAACAGAAAATTCAAAACCGCGTTGTAAAGGATCACATGCCATATTTTCTACACGACTAGCATGGATATATTTAAAATCGGCGTGTTCTAAATCTTCCCAGTTTTTAATACCAGAACTATCATTTAACAGCGCATTCCAGAAATCTTGTATATTATTTCCTAAAGAACAAACAACACCTAATCCGGTAACGGCTATTTTATTAGTGGTTGGCATTATGAATGTATTCTGCCATTAGATTTACAGTCGCAATTTGTGACCAATCGGTATCTGGAATTTCTATGCGATATTCCTGTTCTATTCGGGCAACAAATTCTGCCATATCTAAAGAATCGACACCCAATTCTTCTTTAAAATTAGAATCGTTGGAATCGATTTCCAACTTAGGTTTCACATCTCTAAAATGCGTTAAAATGGAATTTATAATAATATTTTTCATGGATATGTTTTTATAGTATTAGCAAATAATGCGGTTTCCTTAGAAGAATAAATTGGAGCTAACGGATCTCCAATTAATCTATAATGTGTGTATGACGAAAGGTTTTTTGGAGTTGCCTGAATAATTAATTCTGCAATAGTACTCGCGCCACTTAATAATGCTTTGGTAATACCAACCGACCATCTGGTATTATCTGTATGTAAAGTACTGTCTACAGCACCAAACGTAACTGCCGTTTTTCCATCTAAAACCAATTGCTCGCAAAAGGAGAGTTTTGTGTTTTTTCTACTTGCCGTTTTACAACATAAGGATAATAAAGCACCGACAGGTTTTGATTTTTTATTTTCAAAATGATGCGAACGCAAACCATAATAACCAACCCAACCAATTGGTCTTCCATGACCAAAATAAGTAGCTAAGCCCAATCCACTTTCTAAACCTTCAATCATACTTTCTCTAAATAGTAAATCACTACTCCATTTGAAAGGCAGCAAACTTGGTGTTTTTAAAATCGTAGCCATACGATCTACAATTCTTACAAACCTAGGATGCTTTTGTGAAAGTAATGCGATAGCACATTGCTCTTGTTTTCTACCATGCACTTCGTTAATCGTTTTAGAAAAGGTAAAGAGATCTTCACTATTTCTAATGGGCAACCAAGCAATCGGTATTTTTTTATTTTCCATCGTTTTAATAAATGGAAACTTTAATGCATTTTTTGGAAAGCATTTGGCATCCCCAATTAATAATACGGCATCTTGATTTTTTACTTGACTTTGAATTTGATTATAACTCGGTCTTACCTCATAATTAATAACATGCACTTCTATATGATGCTTAATATATGTGTTTTTAAGCAATGTAAAATTTTCTTCCGATTTGACATCGGAAGAAAATTGTGGTTTTACAATTAAAATGGTGTTATGCTGCTTTGGCTTCATCTACAAAAGGTTGAAATCTGTTAATATCTGTTCCTGTTTGCCCTAATAAACGTGCTCTAACAAAGTATTGCATAAAAATTTGACCTTGTTGTTCTTCGTTAAAATCATGAATAGATGTTGCATTATCTAAAACCGTTTCTCCTCCAGCTCCAGTAAAACTACCTTGGGAAGCACCTATCAAGGTTGTGGATGGAGGAATTCCAACGGGTGTAAAAAAGGCATTAGGAATATTAATCCCTACATCGGCGGGTCCTTCATTATACCCATAATTATAACCTGCACCTACTAATTGTGCGCTAACGGCATGTGCTAAATAAACAGGTCCGACATTTTGGTTCTGCCAAACATGAGTTAATTCATGCACTAGTGTTGCTCTACTAAAATCATCATCTACATCAAAATTAATTAAGTTACCAGTTACAAATGCACGAGAGTTTGGGTTTCTAGTCACAAAATCCTGAACGCCAAAAACAATATCATTTAATGCACCTTCTTTTGCAATGAACGTATTATCCCAATCACTGGAATCTCCAAAAATAAAACGACCATCTGCTTCTTCATCCGCCGTTAAATTTCTATAACTACCGAGCATTTCGAAAAGAACGGAAATAGTAGCCCCAAGCATTCCTGCACTAACCTCGAAGGCTGCTTTAAGCATATCATCAATAGATTCTCCAAATTCTCTAAGCGTTTCGGTTACTTCTTCTATAAATTCTTCGCCGGTATCTAAAACGGACTGATAAATATCCTGAATAGAATTTCCTACATCTCTAGCTGCTGCAATAAATAGATCGAGTGTTTGATCTGGATGCAACATGACTTCGGTTAATAAAGTAGCTAAACCAATTCCTGCAGCTAAAGCACCAATAACCACCTCTCGCATAATTTCGAAGGTTTTATTGGCAACCCAAGCAATTAATCCTGCTATGGCACTTGCTGCTCTTAAAGCGCCTTCTACAAATTTTCGAATACCAGGAATAAAGTCATTTTCTAGATAGTTAAGTACATAACTAATAGAATTCCCTATTCGTTCTGTTGCTTCTCCTAAAAACTCCAAAGCAGCATCACCAATAGCAATTGCCCAATCGATAACTTCGGAAATTCTACTTCCTATATCTTCGACGAGTTCTAGAAGTCTATCAAAAATGGCATCTGCTTGTTCTAAAGCCCAATCCATAACTTCTGTAATGGATTCCTTTACAAAACGAATTGCTAAAACGGCTTGTCTCCAAATTTCGGAAGCCAAATCTTCACCTCTAGCAATTAGCCATTCAAATATATCTGCAACAGGACCTAAAGCTTGTAAGATGCCATTCACTATTTTTCGGAATACATAATAGGTATCTTCAATTACAGATTCTAAAATATCAGCAATCGTAGCTCCTGCAGCGATTGCAGCTTCAATAAGTCTTGCTGCATTTCTGTATGTAAACGCTATCATGGCTTTGGTAAATTCTGCTATTTGTCGTCCAATTTCTAACATAGCTTTTATGGTTTCCTTTAATAAGTCCACCGTTAAATCAAACACATCTTTTAAAATGTTTACCATAGATTTACCAAGCTCAAAAGCAGCTTCTACAATTTTTTTAATTGCAGCGACACTCTTTGTTGCAATCGTTTGAATTAGTTCGACTAATGTTCTTCCGGCCGCCAATAATCCTTCAACAACTTTGTTAGCAAGTTCTTTTGTGGTTTGAATGACAAAGTCTGTAAATTCTACTAGTGCAGTACCTATTTCTGAAGCAGCTCGAACTACTTCACTAACGAAATCTGCCGCAGCATTTGCGGTTTCCTGAATAATTTCCGTTAAAGTATTTCCTAATTCCGTAAAAGCTCTAACCACTTCATTCACTAAATCTCTAGGACGCGTAACTAAAGTTACTAATATAGAACCTATGGTTTCTCCAATCTCTAAAAGTACGCGAACTGTATTTCGAATTAACGTGAGTCCAAATTGAAATGCTTGATTTAAAATATTACCAATCTCTTTACCAATACGAATTAATGCTTCTACTCCTGCTTTAACAAACTCGTAGGTTTTTGTTGCTAGCCATTGTAATAAATCTGCTAAAACTTCACCTAATTGATCAATAGCTTTAATAACAGATTCAATAATTTCTTTAGCAAAGGCAAAAACATCTTCTAAGATTTCAATAAATGTTTTACCTATTAGTTGAATGGCTTCGACAAACTTTTTTACTACAGAAAAAGTGTATTCTGCGGCTGCTTTTAATATTTTCCATAATTCTTGACCTGCTTCTACCAATGCTCTAGCAAGACTTGCTACTTCCTCTACTACCCAATTTACAGCTTCTACAAAAGCTTCGGCTAAATCTTCGAAAAAACCGGTAAGTTCATCTACAATGGTTGTTACTGCCTCTGATATTTCATCAGCAACATCTTCAAAAAATTCTATTACAGCATCATCGGTTTCCCCATCTGGAAAAACAGGTACGTGTCCTTCAATTTTACGCATTTGTGCGCCAGCATCTCGAAGCCAAATCATTACTTCATTAACACCTTTATTGTCTTTTTTACCTTTGTCGTCAAACACAAAATCTTGCATAATTGTTCGGCATTGTTGCCTTGGCAATTGACTCATAGCGTGTACTACGCCTCGTGCTTGGTTTGCATTACGATAACCTTTAATAACTGCACAACGTTCTTTTTTATCCATTTGTGCAACCCCTTGAAAAAACTCCCTATGTTCTTTGGGATCTTTAATGGTTTTGGCATACGATTCGGATAGTTTAACTGCTTTGTTCTCACTTTCTTTGAATAGCATTCGTACTGCAGGAGCAAGTTCTACCGCTTTGTACTTACATTTTTTCACAGCATCTGTTACCGATTTTTTACTTCTAAAGGAAGCAGATTCTAATGCGGTTAAAATGGAATTTTTACCAGTTACGAACTTGGTTTTACTAAGGTTTTTTTTACGTGTTTCTACTTTTTCTAACTCTGCTTTAGTACCCTTTTTTGAAACTGTCTTTTTTTTCGGAGCAGATTTTCCCGGTGTGGATTTTTTCTTTCCCATGGTTTATGGTTTTAAAAATTAATGCCACTAAAAGAGTTAATAGTAATTGTCAGTATGTGTATTTTAGGAAATACAGCTAAAAAAGTTAGGAAGAAAGCACAAATGTAATAAAAGTTATGAATAATTCAAATACAATCTATTGATAATCAGTATATTAATTTTTAAACATAATTTTAAACTATTGAAAAACAATCCATTACACTATTAATTGTAAAGCAAAAAATGAAGTAACGAAATTTCGTAAATACCTGAAATACACATCATTACCAAATCAAAAACCTTTTGTATTTCGTTTTTTATTACTTCAATTCACCTTTCTTTTTATAGACAACTTGCATTGTTTACTTTATGTTTCATGATGTAGTTTACAACTTAATATAAAACCTTTGTAGCAGGTTAACGTTTGGTTTGAAGAAATTTTAAGCAACTGGAGTTCCTTCCGTTATCGCGTAATACATGTAACAGTTATATCTAAAATATTCTGTCTTTGAAGAGAAATGCTTATACTTTAGAAAGATTTTTCGGGAACT
Source organism: Oceanihabitans sp. (assembly GCA_018067265.1). GTDB lineage: Bacteria > Bacteroidota > Bacteroidia > Flavobacteriales > Flavobacteriaceae > Oceanihabitans. The sequence goes on from JAGPUY010000462.1 coordinate 7,512, forward strand.
TTACCTTTTACACCTTTGAAGAAGTTTTTCATAAAGGCAAAATCTTCTTCCATATTATCTGTAGGATAAAAAGGTTTCGAAATTTTGTTTTGTTTCTTTCCAAAATCAAAAGTAACCATTACTATTGGCACATTTGCCGCTTTTGCTATATGGTAAAAACCAGTTTTCCATTCGGAGACTTTATCTCTAGTACCTTCTGGAGCTAATGTTAATCGTAATTCGTCATTGGTTTCAAAAAGTTTCGCTATAGCTTCCACTTTATTCTGACCAGGTGTTCTATCTAATGCTCTTCCTCCTACAGCCCGAAAATAATAACCAAAAGGGAAGATGAATATTTCTTTTTTACCGAGGAAATTAATTTTTGTATTCGCTATTTTTCGGATTAATAATCCAATATAAAAATCATGCCAACTCGTATGAGGTACAGCTATTATAACGTACTTCTTCAGTTCTTTTGGAAACGCACCTACGAGTTTCCATTTCATTATTTTGAAGTATATAAATTTGTATATAATTGTAAGCATAAAAAATTACATTTTTTGATATAAAGCTTTAAGCTTTTCTCTGGTAATTGTTTTTTTCCAGTTTTTACCTATCGCATTTTCCCAAAGAGGTTCTAAACTTAAGGCAACATCTATCATAATATCAAACTCTTTGTCGCTTAAATCGGCACAAACACCTTGAGGAATGGTGATATTGTGTTTTTCGCGCATCGCTTTATAAATGGCAACACCTTCAGGATAATAATCTTCTAAATGTTCAAAAACAATACAGTTACCAACGCCATGTTTTAAGCCTAATAAATAACCTAAACCATAACTCATGGCATGTGCAACACCAACTTGGGAGTATGCAATACTCATTCCACCATGCCAAGAAGCCATCATTAATTTATCGGCAGCTTCTTCTTCGTCTAATATATCTTCTAGGAAAATTTCTTTACAAAGCTCTAAAGCTTTTTCACCATAGGTTTGGCTAAAGGCATTTAAATATGTCCCTTCTAGAGATTCTACACAATGTACAAAACAGTCCATTCCCGTATAAAACCATTGGTCTTTTGGTACGTCTTTAGTAAGTTCTGGATCTAGAATGACTTGATCAAAAGGTGTATAATCGCTATTGATTCCTAGTTTTCTAATAGGTCCCGTTAAAATAGTAGTTCTAGAAACTTCGGCTCCTGTTCCAGAAATGGTAGGAATACCAACATGATAAATTGCAGGGTTTTTAATTAAATCCCAACCTTGGTAATCTTTAGATTCGCCTTTATTCGTTAGCATTAAAGCTACTGCTTTTGCTAAATCTAAAATGGTTCCTCCTCCAATTCCTATAATTCCAGATGGTCTTTCTCTATAGTCTAGAATTATTTGTTCCACCAATTCGTCTACTTGAGAAGTTTTTGGTTCTTCTTCTGCAGAGATATACAATAATTTATCATCATAAGACAATGGAATTCTAGAGGTTAACCAAGGTTTACCTTTAAATACATCATCTACTAAAAATATGAATGGTGCTTTAACGCCGTTACGTTTAGGCGATAAAATTTCATTTAACTGATTAAAACTTCCACGTCCATAAACTACTCTGGACACCATTGGGTAATTTTTATAACTCATTTATTATAATTGTTTAACAAAAATAGAAATACTATTGCTATAATTCCTATTGATTTAAAAAATATTGAAACTTTTCAGAAAACAAACCAACATGATAACCATCGACCAATGCATGATTCACGGATATTGCTACGTTCATGTTTAGGTTCTTATTTTCTCTATTTACTTTACTAAATGCTATTTTAGGAACCGAATCTTTTTCTCCAAAAAACGGTTCTTTATGCCCTGAAAAATTCACCCAAGGTAATGCCGAACAATGTATGCAATCTAATCCATTTCTTTCTGGAAACAAATTACTTGAGGATTGAATCCTTGATTTTTCAGATTCTAAATTATTTAAAAAAACATCTAAATTCTCATCAAAATCTACGAATGAAAATCCGAATGTTTTATCTGCTCTCATTATGGTTGGAGACGCATGAATGGTATTATAAACAACTACTTCATTGTCCATAATTCTATATTTGAAATTATCGACACTATTGATTGCTTGCATGCAAGCATGTAAATACTTACCAAAAAAACTAATGCCATTATCCTTAGAAAACTGATACGCCTTGGTAACATCAAAAGGAATAGTAACGCCAAAATAAGGATCAAACATTTTACTAAAATGCTGAAACTGTTCGGCTCTATTCCATGTTTTTAAATTGATTTTTTTCAAATTTCTATACTAGATTTAAAATTTCTCTTAAACTTTTTATGGTTTTATATGCTTTACCATTGGTTTCTTTTTCGGTTACTTGTTCATGTGCCCAAGTGGTATGAAACGGAACATGAATAGCCTTTGCATGTATATTTATTAATGGCAATATATCGGATTTTAATGAGTTTCCAATCATTAAAAATTCGGACGGATTGATATCTAAATGTTTTAATAATTTAGAGTAATTTTCTTCTTTTTTATCGCTTAAGACTTCAATATGATGAAAATAATCCAATAAACCTGATTTTTCCAACTTTCGTTCTTGGTCTAATAAATCCCCTTTTGTGGCAACGATTAATTTATATTTTCCAGACAAACCTTCCAAGGTTTCTTTTACGCCATCCAGCAGTTCCACTGGCTCATTAAGCATTTGTTTACCAATGTTTAAAATCTGTTCTATGGTTTTATTAGAAATGGTATAATTAGATAATTCTAAAGCCATTTCTACCATAGATAAAACAAAACCTTTCACGCCATAACCATAAAGCGGTAAGTTTTTCATTTCCATTTTAAAAAGCTCTTGATCTACTTTATTTGCCGTTTCAAAACCGCCTAAAAGTTTTGCGAATTCTAACTCTGCGTCCCGAAAATACGTTTCGTTCACCCAAAGTGTATCATCTGCATCAAAGCCAATTACTTTTATATTTTGGTATTCTGTATTCAATTCTTTTAAATTTTGAGATCCATAATAAGATTCCCTTATTCAAGGGAATGGCTTCGTCATTTCCAGAGTTTTTTAGCTCTTTCTAAATCTTCAGGAGTATCAATTTCTACACCTTCTACATCGGTTTCTACCATTTTAATACGTTTACCATACTCTAAATAGCGAATACATTCAATTTTTTCTGAAGCCTCTAATGGTAACATTGGTAATCTATAAAAATCTAATAATGCTTCTTTTCTAAATGCATAAACCCCTTTATGTTTATAATACTTGGCGCCAACATCTCTTGCTCTTGGAAAAGGAATTGGGCTTCGTGAAAAATACAACGCAAAGTTGTTTTGGTCTACGATAACTTTTACCGTATTGGAGTTTTTAATTTCTTCTTCATCTGTAATATGCACCATTAGAGATGCTAAATCGACCTGTTTCTCTGTATCTTCTTTAAAAACTTGGATTAGCTTTTTTAAGGAAGCTACTTCCGTAAACGGTTCATCTCCTTGTACATTTACAACAATATCTATATCTAGATGCGCTACCGCTTCGGCAATTCTATCGCTACCACATTCATGTTCTTTTATGCTCATGATTGCTTTGCCACCATTACTTGTAATTTCTTTGAAGATAATTTCACTATCGGTTACCACAAAAACATCATCAAATAGATTGGTTGCTTTCGTCGCTTCGTAGGTACGAAGAATCACGGTTTTACCATTAAGGTCTTGCATGAGCTTACCTGGAAAACGAGAAGCACTATAACGTGCAGGAATCATGGAAATTATTTTCATATATACTATTAATGTTATTACAAAAATATAACTTTTAAAATTGAAATAAAGATTTTTTGAAACCAAATATACTCCTGACAACGCATTAGAAATATTTAATTAATTTTAGTTATAGTATTAAAAATCGAAAATCTGTATTTTAGATTCCCACATTCGCGAGAATGACAATTTTAATGGAAACCTCAAGGCTATGTCAAGAGAAATACGTTATTAATTAAGCTTTCCTAGATTTAAACTTTTTATAAAGTTTGAAAATGATAAATAGCACAATTACAACAAGTATAATAGCCAAAACAGGAATAAATACAGAGAGGATAGACATTACAATTGCTGTTCCCGTTTCTAAAGTAGAAAGTACGGGATTTGCTAAACCAGCAGTTGTGGTTGTTGACGCTAATCTGGTAACGCCAGAAGTTCCTGCAATTGCTGCGGCTGTTCCTCCGCCAGCAATAATTGCTAAAGCCCAAGTTATTACCGGACTTAAATCTGCAACCGTGGAAACCATTACTGCGGTTCCCGCAATTGCGGCTAAAGGCACAGCAATAGCATCTAATGCATTATCCACAAACGGCATGTAATAGGCAAAGATTTCGACTATAGTTGCTACGCCAAGTGTTATTACGGCTGTCCAACTACCAATCCAAAGCCAAGAATCATTAAGTTCCCAAACATTAAAATGTGCAGCTAAACTTAAGGCAAATAAAGGAACAAAAACTCTAAAACCAACAGAAGCTGCTAGTCCGATGCCCAAAAAAATACTTAAAGTGGTTTCTACTGTCATTGGTTACTAGTTGTTGCTTTTAAATTGTTAGCACTTTATTGCGCTTCTTGAAAAAATTCATCTTTAAAACCAATAAGATACAATTTTTCTTTAGCTCTGGTAACTGCAGTATATAGCCAACGTAGATAATCTCTATCTATACCGTTTGGTAAATACGGTTGTTCTACAAAAACGGTATTCCATTGACCACCTTGCGATTTATGACAAGTAATTGCATACGAGAATTTTACTTGTAAGGCGTTAAAATGGTTGTTGCCTTTAATTTTTAAAAATCGTTTATAATTGCTTTTTTCATCCGCAAAATCTTTTTGCACTTCTTGGTATAATCGGTTGGAATCTTCATAGGCTAACGAAGGTGTTTCCGCGGTAATAGTATCTAAAAGTAAAACCGTTTCAAAAGGAATCATATTTGGATAATCTACCATTCGTATTTTCACTTCCGCGAAGCGAAAACCATATAACTCTTGCATAGAGAATATTTCTAAAACTTCAATAATATCGCCATTGGCAATAAAACCAGCTTCGGTAGTTGGCTTAATCCAAAAGTAATTATTTTTCACAACCATCAAATAATCCCCAGCCGAAAGTTCATTTTCATTAAATAAAATGCGCTCTCTAATTTGTTGGTTATACATATTTGCACGCTTGTTACTTCTAACAATAATGGCCGTTTCTTCGTTTCCTAGGTTGCTATACGAATCGTTAATAGCATCCATAATTTCATAACCATCTACTAGTCGAACAATATCCTTAAAGTCTTTTAAATCAAATTTAAATGTTTCGGAAAAAGCACTAGATATCGCTTCCCGTAAAATGGTAGCATTTTCTAAGATTCCAGAATCTTGGCCCTGGCGTACTACTTCGTCTAATTCCATTCTAGTGACATCCTTATCATAGTTTAGCGTTAATGTATTTTCGTCTAACGCGGGACTTAAATCTAATTTTACAGGAGGTAATTGTGCGGTATCTCCAATTAATAATAATTTACATTGCTGGCCAGAATACACGTATTGCATTAAGTCGTCTAGCAAGGATCCATTTTCAAAAAGTTTAGAATCTCCAGGAGTATCTGGAATCATAGAAGCTTCATCTACGATAAAAATGGTGTTTTTATGTTTATTTGGTTGCAAAACAAATTTTACGCCTCCACCTTTATCTTTTTTTGGAAAATAGATTTTTTTATGAATAGTAAATGCTGCTTTTTTAGAGTAATTAGAGATAACTTTTGCTGCTCGACCTGTTGGCGCCATTAGTACGGCACTTTTGTTTGCTTTCCCTAAATGTGCAACAATAGTACCGATTATAGTGGTTTTACCGGTTCCTGCGTACCCTTTTAGTAAATAAAGGGCATTTGGTCTTTCCGAAAAAATAAACTCAGAAAGTTGTAATAAAACAATATCTTGTTTTGGTGTTGGTTTAAACGGAAACTGTTGTTTTACAAGGGAATAAAATTGGGAAGCATTCATTAATTATGGTTGTCTAGTAAAATTTCCTCAAATATAGTGATGATTTTTATGCACTTTGGTTTTAACGATTAAAAAAAAATTGTAGATTTGCGAAAGACCTTTATTAAAATTTAATTAATCATACTATGAAATTAATACTAATTGCGATTGCAGTAATTCTTGTAACCATTGGGTTGGTTTGGCTTATAGATAAGTTTATACCATCTAAGTTAAGACCAGTTTTAATGATAGCTCTTTGGGCTTTAATAGCCTTTTTAGGTTACCAAACATTTAATTCTATCTATGAGCCTATTAAATTTAACAAAGTAAAAGAAAAACGTTATGCTGCTGTAATTGAAAAAATGGTAGATGTTAGAGATGCACAATTAGCGCACAGACAAGTTATTGGTAATTTTGCTCCTAACTTTGAAAACTTAATCAAATTTATAGATACCGCGAAGTTTACTATTACGCAACGTAGAATAGAAACGGTTATTGATGTAGAAAGAACAAAAGCTTTTGGAGGTGTTGAAACCATGAAAGATATTACTGTTATTGATACATTAGGTTACGTTTCTGTAAAAGATTCTTTATTTAAAAAATCAGATAGATATAAAACCATGATGAATATTGATGGTGCTAAAATCGAAATGAAAGCCGGTTTACTTGGTGAAGAAGGAGAAAACAAAATTCCTGTTTTTGAAGCAAAATTATTAAAGAACGTCATTTTAGCAGATCAAAACAAAGATTTATTAGCACAAGAAAACGAAACAATTTCTGTAGATGGTGTTAATGGAGATGCGATTAGAGTTGGATCTTTAAACGAAATAAATACTAGTGGTAACTGGCCAAAAACTTATGGCGACAGCGAGTAATCAAACAAACATACTAATTAACCAAGAGTTGTCCATTCAAATAAGTTTGAATGGACTTTCTTTTTGTATACTACAAAGAGATACAAATACTATTAGTTATTTAAAGCATTTTGAGGTACCTCAAAAACAAACCCCATTTCAAGTATTAGACGAGTTAAAAAAAATATTTAAAAACACTTTAGAGCTACAAAGCAATTTTGGGGCTATACACGTTGTTTATATTAACGAACTCGCTACACTTGTACCCAAACCTCTATTTAACGAAGATGCCATTGCAGACTACTTAAAATTCAATTCTAAGATTCTGCAAACCGATTTTATTGCACATGATTTTATTGCCATAAACGATAGTGTAAATGTTTATGTACCTTATATGAATATTAATAATTATTTATACGAAAGGTTTGGTACCTTTGCATACAAGCATTTTTCTACTATTTTATTGGAAGAAATTTTACAAACGGAAAAACATGCAGAAGACAAAAAAATGTATGTGCATGTAAATAAAACCCATTTTGAAATTGTAGTAACCAATACCGGAGACTTAACACTATATAATACTTTTACGTACACCACAAAGGAAGATTTTATATACTATATTCTCTTTACAGCAGAACAACTACAACTGAATCCAGAGACACTAACACTCGTGCTTTTAGGTACTATTGTTGAAAAAGATGCACTGTACAATATGTTATTTAAGTATATACGACATATACAATTTGGGAAACCGAACACGAATTATATAGTAGCACAAGAAACCAAACATTCTAATTATATTTTAAAGCATAGCTTTTAATGCGAATAATTTCAGGAACATACAAAGGCAGAAGAATAACTGCACCAAAAAAATTACCGATTAGACCAACAACAGATATGGCTAAGGAATCGCTATTCAACATCTTAAATAACCAATATTATTTTGATGATGTATCGGTATTAGATTTGTTTAGCGGAAGCGGAAACATAAGCTATGAATTTGCTTCTAGAGGCACCAAAGACATTACAAGTGTAGATGCTCATTTTGGTTGTATTAAGTTTATCAACGAAACTGCCGAAGCTTTTGACATGGAAATAAAAACCATAAAAAGTGATGTATTTACCTATTTGGCAAAAACTTCTACAAAACATACTATTATTTTTGCAGATCCTCCTTATGATTTTCCAGTCGAAAAATTCTCTAAGATTTCAGAATTAATTTTTCAAAACGACGTATTAGAAGAAGAAGGTTTGCTTATCATAGAACACTCGAAACATACCGATTTATCCCATTTGCAAAACTATTCACATTCTAAAAGTTACGGTGGAAATATGTTTAGTTTTTTTGAAAATGCAAACGTGGAATAAAATTATATTGTAATTATTTTCTTACGTAAATACACTGAAATTTAGCGACTTATGTTTTTAGCATTAGCCTTTTTATTATCTTGCAGTTGCTAACAAACAAAACCATAAAGCATTAAAATATTTTGAGAATCTATCCAAAGTTACTTCTTTAGGATATAAGTTATTCCTCCCAAGGAATAGTTGATTTTATAGCAAAAAACAATGCCCTTTACTCACGTAAAGGGCATGTTTGATTAAGTAAATCTATAAGCCGAATTTTGTACCTTTTTCTAAAAAGAAAAAGCCCTTATCATTTATCTACGTGCATTGTTACCAATACACTTTAGCTGCCTACCCTCTAACATCGCGCGTGTACGCTCAAACATTAGTTTACATGACATTGCACCACATAGAGTTTACCTGGTTTCACTACAGCATTACCTGTACATACTTTCTGTTGCACTTTTCCTAATCTCACGACTGGTGGCTGTTAACCACTATGTTACACTATGGTGTTCGGACTTTCCTCTAAATTAATAAATTAAAATAGCGATAAGGCGAATTACTTGTTGCAAAACTACAACAAACAATTTTATGTTTTTAATGGAAAAGTACTTTTATTTTAGAAGTTTTCTTGGTGTTTAAGTACACTGATTTTAATCAAAAGTTGGAAAAAAGTAAAGAAATGGATAAAAGAATGTCACAGCACAATAAAGAAATGATCCAAATACATAAAGTCCAAATCTATATTTAAAAAATTTCACCTCACTACTATAATAATACAAATTAATAATTTCAATTAAAATACCACTTGAATAAAGAATATTAGCGAGGATAGCCCAAATTAAAATTCCCATTATTTCTATAATTC
>JAGPUY010000467.1 GCA_018067265.1 Oceanihabitans sp.
CAGCATATCTTTTAGACTTTAATTTAAAATGCTTTGAAACCATTTTAGAATGTCTTCAGCTAGATATTAATACATCGGAAACCGAAAGCTTTCAAAAAGAAATCACAGATAAAACGGACTTTAGATATTTGGCAAATTCTAGGAAAGAACCAAATTTTGACTTTGATAATTACACGCAGGTATTTGGAGAAAAGCATGGTTTTATTAGTAATTTGAGTATCTTAGATTTGCTTTTTAATGAAGGTCCAAATGCTTTAAGCTATTTAGAAAATCAATTTAAACATCTATAATGCTACAATCTATTTTACATTATGGTATTCACTTTGGTTTCCCTTTATTTGTTGCACTACTCTTTTTTAAAAGCAACTGGAAAGTCGCTTATCTCATTATGGCTGCTGGCATACTAATCGATCTAGATCATTTACTAGCAACTCCTATTTTTGAAGCCAATAGATGTAGCATTCACTTTCATCCTTTGCACACCTATTACGCCATGTTAGTTTATGTACTATTATTACTTCCAAAGAAAACGAGATTAATCGGACTTGGTTTATGTATTCACATCCTTGCAGATTATGTGGATTGTTCTTTTATGTAATATAACAACAGTACTTCTTAAAAATAACAATTTCTCACGCAACCAAAAGCTACTTATTGCATCTAACAATTAGAACATTAAGGTTTTACGCTATGAAATTTCAAAATATATTTGTTTCCGTATTTATTTGCTTAAGTATTTTTGCTTGCTGTAATAATGACGATGACAATCAAAACGAAACAGACGAACATGCCATTCATGGCACTTGGAACTTATCTAATGTGAGTGGCGGATTTGTAGGAATTGATATAGATTATAATCTTGGAGAAGTAGTTTGGACTTTTAACGAAGCAAGCAACCAACTAGTTGTAGAAAATAATATTATAACTACTGGACCTGAAGATATTTATGCTGGTTTAGATAGCGGGAATTACTCCTATGAGATTCAAGAACTTGCAGATGCAGAAGTACTTTATATTGATGGAAATATGAGAGGAGTTATTAGTATTTCCAATACTACATTAACTATAGATGATGGTGTTGCTGCTGATGGTTTTTTAACTACGTTTGAAAGATAACATAACTGAATACTGAGACTGTAAACTAAAAATCAATCCAACAACGACAATCTAGCCATTACTGGAAAATGATCGGAATAATGTACATCGTAGGTTTTAAAAGCATCTACAACAAAGGCATCATCCACTAAAATAAAATCGATTCGGGTAGGAAAGAATTTAAAATCGTAGGTTCTACCAAAACCATTTCCTGCTATCTTAAAGGCATCTTTTAAATCTTCTTTCATTTCCTTATACACATAAGAAAAGGCTGTATTATTAAAATCACCACTAACCACTATTTTATATTTACATTGCTTTTTGTGCTTTAAAAACAATTCGGTTTGTGTTTGTTGCATTTCAAAAGACTTACCAATACGTTTCATTAAACGTTCGGAATTCTCTTGAGAAATAGCCTCTACCTTAGTATCTATTTTTAAAGACTGTAAGTGTACATTATAGATACGAATGGTATCTTTTTGTTTCACAATATCTACAAAAATGGCATTATTAGAAGTATTAGGAAAAGCTACAGAACCAGAATTTATTATTGGGTATTGCGAAAAAATAGCTTGTCCGAATTTAATTTTATTACCAGTTAGCTTTTCAAATTTATATTTAAAAAAAGATAAATCGATATTTTCATGTGGATGGTATTCTTGAAAACAAACTACATCAGGCCCTTTTTCTTTAATAAAGTCAATTAGTTTTATAGCTGTACTGTCTTTCTCTATCCAATCATATAAATTAAAAAGCCTTACGTTATAATTCATAACGGTCAGATTATTCTTTTTTTCTACTTCCTGTTTATTTGAAAATTTATACAAAGAACCAAAGGACAAATAGCCAATTACTAGAACTAAAAAAGATAAGAAGAACTGTTTTTTTATTTTTAACAACCAATACAGAAAAAACAAAACGTTTACTATAATTAAAAACGGAACCCCTAAACTTAAAACCGATAAAATGGCAAACGTTTTTGGAGCTACAAAAGGCAACACATAAGAAAGCAATAAAAGAGTAGCCGCAACAGAGTTGAAGAAGAATACTATTTTATTTATAAAGTTTAATTTTTTCATGTGTGGTATGCTAGATGCTAGATGCTTGATGACCGAAGACCGAAGATTAAGCGTTATCTAAGGTTTTTTCTAAATGCTATCATCATATTCATTAAATGATAAGATGTATCATATTGTTTTATAAAAATATCTTCTGAAAAATAATTCCTTCTTTTTGCTTTATGTAAACAGGTTACTACTTCTGCTAAAGAACGAATTGCATAGCCAATAAATCTATTCTGTTCTGGGTTTGATTGACCAATAGACCCTTCAGATATATTTAGAGCTACAGAATCAATAGCTCTCATTAATTGTGCAGATAAATTAAACATTTCTTTTTTAGGAAATTTTTCAGTTAAGCTATTCATTTCTTCTCCTAAATCCATAACTTTTTGCCAAATAATCAACTTTTCAAATTTAAATTTTTCCATATATAAATTATTTAGTTTCTCATTAACTCCTATTTTCTTCTGTCAACCGTCTTCCGTCTTCCAGCAACTTTACTTTCCTGCCCGAAACAATAATTCCTTTTCTTCTTTGGTTAAACTATCGTAACCACTTTTACTAATTTTATCTAGAATAATATCTATTTTCTTTTGGTTGTTAAACTCTTTAAATTCATCTTTAGTATACCCCGCAACTTTGCCTTTCTTTTTATGCACGGTTTTTAGCTTCGACGGATTCTTTTTAAACAGATTGGTAAATCCTTCCATAAAACCTTCAAAGCCTTTACCAATATCTTTTCCTTTGGTTAATTGCGTAGCATATAAGTAGCCAAGAATAGTTCCTCCAAAATGCGCAAGATTCCCTCCTGCATTTCCTCCAAAAAGACCAACAAAATCTAGAACAACAATGGCAATACCAACGTGTTTCAGTTTTATATTAAAGGTGAAAACGCGTAAATCCATATTAGGCATATAGGCGCACATAAAAATAAGTAAAGCTCTAACGGCTCCCGAAGCACCAACTAATCGGTGGCCAGAACTAAAAATATTTGGCAGTAATGCATATCCTAATAGAAATACTAAAGCCCCAGAAATTGCACCAAGAAAGTACACATTTAAAGCTAGTTTGGTATTAAATAAATTGATAAACATTTTACCTATAAAATATAGCCAAAGCATATTAAATAGCATGTGAATAAAGTCATAATGCACAAAAGCATAGCTAATAATGCTCCATGGTTGCTTTAGAAAATCGAAAAAATCACTAGGCAACTCGAACCAAGACATACTAGATCCTGTCTTTAAAACAAATCGCAAAACTTGTGCTAGTATAAAAACAAGAACGTTAACAGCAATAAGCTTTTCGAACACATTAAGCTGTGTTAGTTTTTGTTTAATATCTTGATTTAGATTTGTCATTAATCCCAACGGTTTTGATTAAACTGGTTTTTTTTCCAATACCACATAATTAAAAATCCTGTAATTGCGCCACCAACATGCGCCATATAAGCGGTGTTACTTGGACTAAAGAACGATTGTCCTGAAATTGCAGAGATAACATCTAATAATATAATTCCTGGAATAAAATACTTTGCTTTTATAGGAATTGGTAAGAAGATCATCATCAGTTTGGCTTCTGGATTCATCATACCAAAAGCTGCTAAAATTCCCATAATACAACCAGATGCTCCGACCATAGATGCATTATAAATAGGAAACGCTGCTTTCAGGTTTACTAATTG
>JAGPUY010000022.1 GCA_018067265.1 Oceanihabitans sp.
ACAATATATCCGCCATCTTTTTTAATATATTCTTTGATATAGGATAGATTAATAAGGTGAGAACGATGCGGACGATAAAATGTTTTTATTCCCTGAAGGATATCTACAAAGAATTTTAATGGTTTACTTACCAAAATACTACCATGTGTAACGGTAGAAACATTCGTGTACATACCATCTGCTTCCAACATTATAATATCTGTAAAATCTACAAACTTAATACCATCTGCATTGGGCAATCCTATTTTTTTAAAGTTGGACTCCTCAAGGCTCGCTTTTAATTCCACCAATCGTTTATTAATTTGGGTATTTCCTAAAAAGGCAACCGCTTTATCTACAGCTGCTTTTACCTGGCTAGGTCGCACTGGTTTCAACAAATAATCTATAGCAGAAAGTTGAAAGGCTTGTATGGCGTATTCGCTATATGCAGTTGTGAAAATAATTTCGAAATTATGTATTTCTTTTTCAATGAAATTTAAAATCTCTAAACCAGAATGTTCCGGCATTTCAATATCTAAAAAGACAATGCTTGGTTGTTCTTTTTTAATAAGTGCTACACCAGATAGCAAGTCTTCTGCTTCCAATATTTCTATAATTTTCGGACAGTTTTCTTCTACTAAAACATGTAGAACTTGTCTTGCTTTTTTCTCATCGTCAATTATAAGTGCCTTCATCTGGTACATTTATTATTTTAAAAAGTGATCTATAATTGCCATAAAACCTTTCGTTTAAGATTCTGATTTGCATGGCTTATTTCAAACTATTTTTTTAGAATTGGTATTCTTAGTATCACTTTGGTTCCTATTGCTTGATTATTTTCGTGTAAATCGATAATAGCTACACCTATTTTTTTCTCACGCCCATAATTTAATAAATCTAACCGTTCTGTGGTTGCTTTTAAAGCGAAAGATTTATGTTGCCCTTCTCGTTTCTTATTAATTTCTCTAGACTTTTCTCTACCTATTCCGTTATCTTCAATAATACATTCTATTATTTTATCGGAAGGTTTACCCATAGAAATCTTCAGTCTTCTATTTTCTTTTTTATGCAATAACCCATGCTTTAAAGCATTTTCTACATACGGCTGAATTAGCATGGTAGGAATATATATTTCGTCTGAATTTGCAGCTTCGTCTACTTCAAAAGTATATTCTAATTGTTCTTCAAAGCGTAATTTTTCTAATTCTAAGTAAAGATTTAGATTATGCACTTCCTCTGGAATAGAAATAAAACCAGTATCGCTAAAATGCAGGTAATTACGAATTAAGTCGGCAAACTTTCCTAAATAGTCACTAGCTAGATTTTTTTTATTTAATACAATATAATCTTGAATAGAATTCAATGCATTAAATATAAAATGCGGATTCATTTGTGCTTTTAAAGCTTTTAATTCGGAATCTCTATATTGCTTTTCAATAGCCAAACGCTTTTGTGTTTCTTGAAGTTCTATGGTTATTAATTCGGCTTTCTTTTTCGCTTTCAACTTGTTAAAGTAAAACACCGATGTTAGCAATATTAAAAACCCTACAACCAAGGATCCTACAAATAAGTTTCTGTTTTTCTGACTTTCTAATTTGGTAATTGCGACTTGTTGTTCTGCTACTTCTTTTTCTCTTCTGGTTTTTTCGGTGTCGTATTTTATTTCGAAATTACTAACCGCTTTTTGTTTTTCTATGTCTCTTAAAGAATCGCTCACATCTCGTTCTTTTTTAAAATACCTCAAAGAGTTTTTATAATCTTCTTTTGCATAATAAAGCTCAGACAAACCTTGATAACCCTTTCGTCTTCGTATAACAGACTCATGGTTATCAATACTTTTATTTGCTTTTAGAAAATAAAACTCTGCTTCTTTATATTTTCCCCAATCTAAATAGTTGTAAGCAATGTTATGGTGAATATCATTAACTCTAGAAAGCAAATTATTAGATTCACAAATAGCTAATGCTTCTTTATAATAATCGTTTGCAATTTTATATTCTTTTTTCTTAGAATAAATTTTAGCTAAACTACTTTTAACATTTGCCAAACTTTTGGGTCTTGTTTCTATTTCATTCGCTTCTAGAGCATATTTTAATGCTTCATCCAGAAGACCTTTACTTCGATAACCTAAGGCTAAATTAATACATATACTACTTAATAACGATTTTGTCTTTTTTGTTAAAGGATCCTTATACACCAATAAATTATACTCCTCTTGTTTTTCAGCATCATTCATATCGCCATAAAGTGTACCTATATTCATTTTGGTGTACAATACATTTAAAGCCATTTTATCTCCCAGAGTTTCCAAGTGTGAAATAACATCGGTATAATTCTTTATGGCTTTTAAATAATCTCCTTGATCTTGATAAATAATAGCCTTAGAGTTTTTAGTAATACAAACGCCATAAGCATACGATGCTTTTTCAAAATAACCGATTGCTTTGTCACAATAAACCAAAGCAGAATCTAATTGCTCCCCATTCGTATAATAAATGGCTAATTCTCTTATAGAGAAGCCTTTCACTTTATCGTCATTTATTTTCTGACCATGCTCTATATATTTTTTCGTGAAATAAAGGTGACTTTCTTGGTTTCCGCTTCTAAAACCTTGGGTTATTCTAGAAAATTCTTTGGTTACTAAAGTATCCTCTTTAATTTGAGATAAGACATGCTCTAAGCTGTCCATAACTTTTTGTTGCGAAAAACTATATTGAAAAAGAAATAGGATTAAAAGTACGGGTAATTTTTTTTTCATGAAACGAGTATATATCGTAAAAATGAAAAAAAAATAACATCAACTATCTAGTCATTTTCTGAAATGTGGTTTTGGACTTTTAACGTACTAATTTAGGCTTCTGGAAACCCGTTAAGATTTAAGGTTTCTAATTCTTTATTATCGTTTTCAAAAATAATAAACACTTTTAGTTCTGGGTGATTTTCTAAAAACGCAGTAGTTTTTTCTATTCCCATAGCTTGAAATGCGGTAGCAAATGCGTCTACTGTCATACAGTTTTTCCCAATTACGGAAACACTTAAGATGTTCGATTTACTTGGATACCCTGTTTTGGCATCTATAATATGTGCATAGCGATTTCCATTTTCATCTACTTGAAATTTTCTATACGTACCTGAAGTTGCCATTGCATTTTCTTCTAAATAAATAGCTTCTAATACCGATTGTGTACCTTCAAAATTAGGTTTATCGATACCAACAGTCCAAGTGGATTTCTTTTCCACATTATTTCCTTTCGTTCTAATTTCACCGCCAATCTCTACTAAATAATTTACTACGTTTTTACTTTCTAAAAAATTAGCAACGACATCTACTGCATAACCTTTAGCAATAGCATTAAAATCTATAAAAGTATTTAGATGTTTTTTAATTACACTTTGATCTACCACATGCACATTATCTAATCCTACAAACTGCATTAAGCTATCAATTTTAAGACTATCTAAACGTTCTATTCTCTTTTCTGGACCAAATCCTAATGCATTTACAATAGTTCCTATAGTAGGATCGAAAACACCATCTGTTAGACGATATACTTCTTTAGAAGTTGCTAATACTTTTTTGAAATGTGCATCCACCGTATTACTCTCGTTTCTATTGAGTTTAGAAATATCGGAATTGGTTTGATAGGTAGACATGGATTTATTAATTACATAATACAAACTATCTATTTGCTTTTGGTAATTGCTTTCTGCATCATAAATTATAGAATAACTGGTTCCGAAAACAGCACCAGAAAGCTTCGTGTTTTTAGGATCCTTTTTACAAGCGAAAAATAAAGTTGCGATTAATAGTAGACTTAGGTACTTCTTCATTTTACTAATTTAAATTTGTTTCCATTACTTGAATACCATTATACTCAATTAAATATTCTTGATCTAAATACACTGGTAAATCTTCGCCATTAGGATTACCAAGACCAACACCGGCATATAATACTTTGGCATCTTTTTCGGTAGCATGTTTTTTAAAGGATTCCATCCAAATCACATCATAATTATTGGGATTATCTGGAAGCAATACTGCGCGAACAATCACAAAAAAGTATTGGCTACTTTTATCTATGCAGACAAATTGTGGGTGTTTTGTTAGCTTGCTGTTAATCGCTACGAATTCAAAACCTCTTTGTTCTAAGTCTTTGCCAACATGATTCATTGCTAAGTTGTGTAATTCTTGTTTTGTAAGTGGTTTATTCATCCTACAAAAATACGACAATGCCTTCAGACAAAAAAGCAGATTTCACATCCTGTTTAAAATTACAATTACGACTTAAACCTTACAAATTTGGAACGTTGAAAAGTATAATTAGAAACCGGAATTACGGCATCTTTTTTTAGTGAGTACCACGGTGAAATATCACCTGCTTCTAAGTTCTTTACTAGATGTACGCTTTGCGCTGGTGTATTCCCTTGAAATAACAAAAACAGCTTCTCGCCTTTTGCATTAACTACTTCGTCACAAATCATCACAATATGCCCAGGAGAACCTCCTTTAATTAGCATATCGCCAATTTTTAAATCATTATCCGATACAGATTTTAATTCATTGTAAAGCGATAAAGTACCAGAATACATGTAGATTAAATTCAGGTATTTATAAAAGTTCTCTTTCGTCTTATTTGCAGTCGCTGTTTTATGAAAGCTAACTTTATTCCCATTTATTTTTGGTCTGTAGCCTTCTGCATATTTGAACCAAGAACAATAGTGACCTGAAGTAAAATTAAATCCTATTTTATCTTTTTGATTGGTACCCCAAAGGTATTCGCTTCTAATTCTAATTAGTGCGTCTGCGCATTGTTGCAATCCGTTTTTTGGCACAGGAATTTCTAGAATCCCGATATGTCCGCGTTGCCAGAAATATTCGGAATCATCATAATTTATTATTTTACTTCCAAAAGGTTTTAATTTGTAGTTTCTAAGATATTCCTGGAAAGATCCTTTGGGATAATTTACGCGTTTATACGTATCTGGAGTTTCTACTCTACTTTTTATAGTTACACTGTCTTTATTTATAAGAGTTGGCGTTATAATGCTGGCTTCTACTATAGCAATACTCTTTTTAACGGGTTTAAATTGTAGCATTAAAAAGACAATGGCAATTAGCAATACGATAAATAGTAAAAATTTCTTCATAGTATTTTAACGAAAAAACCCAACACTTTCGTATTGGGTTTTAATCTTTTAAACAATTCATAAATCTTACCTTCTGTTTTTATAAAAAATATTCCTTTTAATCTGCAGAACCCACTGTAAGGTTTAAATTACTGCAACTAGCAGAACCTAACACTCTAGTTCCCGTCCAAGTATATCCAGAACAACTAGCAACGTATGTGTAGGTACCTGCAGGAATATCAATCCATTGTACAACAGATGTGCTTGTGTCCTGACAATACACAAAGCCAGTAGCAGGATCTTGTCCATCCATAGTTTTTGTTTCCAGTTGATCTACAATAACTGTAATTACGCCACAGCCAATATCTCCAAAGGCACTAAATATTAATGTCGATTGACCTTGTCCTTCTAGACTTTGATTTTGTGCATTATCGTCATCACTCGAACATGAACTCACTAGCAAAGTAAAAAGGATAATTAATTTTAAAGATGTTTTCATGTTATATGTGTGTTTTTATTTATATAAAAAGGCAACTTGGAATGTTTCGTTATTGCTTTTATGATTATGGATGAACAACTTACTAATTATTTTAAATAATACCGTTATAAAATTCTTGAATATTTACAGAATTCACACGAACAGCTTTAGTAGAAAGTCCTAAATCTATTCCGCCTCTATAATCTATATAAAGCGTATTATTATTGTAGTTAAAAATCATAATTCATTTGAAAAGCTTCATACAAATTAGGTTTTGATTTAATAGTTACCAAAAACATATCAAACAGCTATATATAAGAACTCTACAAAAGATATAAGCATAAAAAAACTCAACACATTTGTGTTAGGTTTTATATTAAATAATTCTTAAAATCTAAGAATGTATTTACTAATTATTACCCTTCATTGTTCACACATACATTTTCAATAAGTCTAACAATATTTTCTAAAAAAAGCTCTGGAGCAATACTCATATATTTCAAT
>JAGPUY010000029.1 GCA_018067265.1 Oceanihabitans sp.
TGTCCGCTTTCCTTTTTAGATCGTTCGGGTTTTCTGCATTCCAAAGTTCTAAGGTGTTTGTTCCCCAAGCATTATAGAAAAGGTATAGTTTTCCATCACGAATCTCAAAAGTTTCCGGGTCTATAGATACTTTTTTGGATTTTACAGCTACCGCATAGGCGCAATAACCTCCGTATTGAGGCATGTAATTTTCAGGATTTTCAATAAAAATATTTTGATTTTTTTCAGAAGAAAATAAATAGGTTACACCATCTTTTTCTGTGGTGTATTTTTTGTTCCCTTCTACAGCTTCGTTGTTAAAGTATGCAACGACATCATAACCTGCTACGGCAAGACCGTTTTTGGTATTATAATCTATTTGTTGTGCAGATATAGTTCCTGTTGTGATAAAGAATAAAAAGATAAGTGCTCTCATAAATTGTTTTTTTATGAGTCGTTGGAATCTAACACTAATTACATAGGTTGATTATAACACCATTAAGTTGCAACCTCTAATATCGCTATTATCGAATCTTCCTAGTATTTCAAAAGAATCCTCGTTGCTTATTTTTGCTAAATCTTGGGTTGCTATAAAAGAACAGGAATTAATATTTGCTAAATCGATTACGTTTAGTCCGCCAGTTTTTCCAGGTGCTTGTATCGATAAAGCATCTTCGGTATCCCGAGTTAGCACGCGCATCCAATTGGGGCATTTAAAAACACCATTTCCTGATGAATATGCTTGGCTTAATAATTCGGTCATACCATATTCACTATGTATATGTTGTACACCAAAGCCTTGTTTTAAAATGTCGTGTAATTCTTCTCGTATTAATTCTTTTCGTCTTCCTTTCATGCCACCAGTTTCCATGATAATAGTGTTTTTTAGTGGAAAAGAATGACTTTCTACTAAATCTAATAACGCAAAAGAAACACCAATAAGTAATACTTTTTCGCCTTGTTTATCTAGCATTTCTAATTTGCTTTTTAAAGCGGAAAGATTATTTAAGTAAAAACCACTTTCAGGCTTGTTAGATTTTTCAATTAAATCATTAACCATATAGACTAATGAAGAGCCTTCACGCTCTAAATAATTAGGTAACAAGGCAAGAATGGTATAATCCTCGATATTACCGTAAAAGTGTTTAAAACCGCTTCGGAAGCTTTCTTCGTAAATAGAAATATTAGTAACTGGATGTTTACTAGTGACGCTTCCTGTGGTACCACTACTTGTAAATGTTTCCTGAATTTCTTCCGAAGTACTTAAAATAGCATGGGTTTTAAAAAAGGAAATTGGTAAAAACGGAATATCTTCTATACGTTTTACATCACTTGGATGTATGTATAATAAATCGCAAAAAGAACGATATACGGCATTGTTTTCAAACTGAAATTTAAAAACTTGTAATGCTACAGTATCAAATTCTGATTGGTTTTGAATACTAAATATGTCTTTGGTGTTTATCATAGTTTAGGATGACAAAAGTAGGTAAAATAAAAAAGCGTCACGCTATGCGCAACGCTTTTTATGGGTTGTAAAAAAGAAATTATTTAATGACTAATTTTTTAGTGGTACTATTTCCGTTTTGCGTTAATTTTAAAATGTAAATTCCACTATAAAGTGAAGCTACATTTAAAGTATTGTTGTTAATTGTTTGATGCATTACTTGTTTTCCAAGAAGATTAAAAACTTGGGCAGAAATAGCTTCATTTGTTGTACTTGTAATATTTACAAATCCGTTAGAAACAGGATTCGGATGTACTGAAAATGTAACAAACTCGGATTCTTCTACAGATAAGATGCGTTTTATTATTTTAAAGTTATCTACGTAAACTACAGAGGAACCATCAAAAGTACTTAGGTCGTAAAAACGTAATCCAACCTCTATATCTTCATCTGCGGTTGCTGTAAAACCTGCCAATATACCTCCCCAACTATTTACTACCGAAGGCGAAGAATAAATACTTCCGAGCCCACCAATATTAAGTCTTGCTATAACATCATTATCTCCAGCTACGTGTTGAAAATATATTGTCACATCATATATGGCGCCATTTTCAATAGAAATTGTTTGTTTAATATCAGTGTTTTCTTGATTATCTGTGGTAACCGTAATTTTTAAAGATTTTGAGCCTTCATATACAGTAGTTGTCTCTTGGTCTGTAGTTATACCAGAATCAATGGTTGTCCAACCATCAGGAGTTGAGCCCGTGAAATTTTCAAAATCCCCATTGTTGAGTAGGTTTTGTGCTATTCCAGAAAGTGAAAACCAGGTAAAAATTAAAAAGTAAATGTATTTCATGAAATAGTATAATTGATTTAGTAAAAGGTAAAAGGGATATACAAAATAGGTTTTTTATAGCAAAAAAAAGCCTTAAATACTATTTAAGGCTTTTTTGTTATAAAAATTTGGATTGTAAACTATTGAATCACTAATTTTTTAGTAATACTGTTTCCGTTTTGAGATAATTTCAAAATATAAACACCACTTGTTAAAGTAGCAACGTTTAACTTGTTGTTGTTTACTGTTTGGTTGATTACTTGTTTACCAAGAATATCAAAAACAGAGACAGCAATAGCTTCGTTTGTTTTACTCTTAATATTTACAAAACCATTTGTAGCAGGGTTAGGGTATACTGCAAATGTGTTTTTGTTAAAGTTTTGTGTAGATAACGTAGTTTCAGCAAAGTTTTGAGAAATCACTAAATTATCAACAAGAATAGTTTCATTTGTAGATGAATCTGATTGTCTAAGTGAAAATCCTTCCATGGAATTTCCTGGATCTGCATCATCTCCACCTAATATAGAAGTGTCTCCAATAGCAGTAGCATCTATCCATAATTGCGCTATATTAGCATCTTGATCATACATTACTATTGCACGGTAAGTAGTTCCGAATGAGAGATCTGCAGACCATGTAGCTTCAGCTGTGCTTGTTCCTGTAGAAATACCAACAGTATAATCACCACCAGAAGTAGCTTCTACGATATCAAGACGAGCTTTAAAACCAAAACCAGAGTCTTTGAAATGTGCAAAGTATTCAGAATCAGTACCACTAATTGGTGCGCCAGGGTCAACTACAGAAAAATCTAATCCATAATAGATCTTTCCAGAAACTGGTGTAAAAGGTATAATTACATCTTCACTAGGTGTTCCGTGTTCCACTACAGCTTGACCAGAAGATACTAAGAAATCTCCTGCAGTACCTCCTCCATTTAGCCAAAATCCGTTTGGAACAAGGCTACCATCAGTATAAGTGAAGTCGTCAGAAATAGGTAATACATTAGAAGGTACACATGTTGCAGCAGTAATTGTGCTCATTACATCACAAAGATTCGTGTCGTTAGCAGTTATTGTAACGTCAACTCCTTCAGAAAGTCCTGTAATAGTAATCGTTCCAGTTTCGTCTATAGCAGGATCTCCAGCACTTAAATCAATAGAACCAGCATCGGCAACTACTGTAAATGAAGCATTTCCACCACCAATAAAATCAATAGTAGCAGTATAAGTATCCGTACCAATAGTAATTGCATCACATACTGCAGAAGAGTTAGTAAAACTAAAACCACATGTAGGTGTGCCCCATGCGCCTGGATCAAAATCACCAGGAGCCGTTCTTGGAGCATTTACATGAGATGTACAACCGGTTACATCAGAATCAGCCCAAACATTCCATTCTGCTTCATTAAATGTTGTTGCACCCATTGTTACAGAAGTAAGTCTTTCTGCTCTACCGTCTTCATACTCTGAACAAGTACCAGTGTTATCTGTGTTTACACCTGTCATACTATCATACACTCCCCAGAAATCAACTATAGTATCAGTTCCATCAACTAAAACTAAATCATCATCACCATTACTTCCTGCAACACCATTACTTACAGCATCTAGTTGGTTAGCAGTCATTCCGTATACAGAAGCAAAAGTTCCAGCGGTATTATCATATGCTATAATATAGAAACCACCAGCAGGAATAGATCCTGTTAAGTCTAAAGAAACGGAAACGGCATCACTTGCATTTGTATATTTGTCAATTTGCCACCCGTTACCTTCCGTAAAGTCTACTGCAGAAGTACCTAAATTATGTAATTCAATATAACGTGCATTCGCATTGTTATTCGGGTCAGCAATTTCCGTGATAATTACCTGTGCAAAAGAGACAGAAGTCATTAATACGGTTAATAATAAAAAGTAAATTTTTTTCATAATTATGTTGTTTATAGTTAAGAATACAAATATAGGTAGAAATATGATTTTATCTATGATGAAAACTAAATATTCATAGTAATGTAACATTGGCTATCTCCTTAGGTATTAGATTTATATTGTAACGGATCTATTTTAAAGCGTGTAAACGGGTTATGTTCATTCCTATGTTACTATATTGTTATTTGTATGTAAATTTCTATACTTCCTTCCGATTAATTTTATCTTTACATTATCTTAAACTTTAGTTTAAACAAGCAAATGAAGAAGAAAGACATTAAAATATTATTGGTAGATGATGAGCCAGACATTTTAGAAATCGTTGGTTACAATCTAACTGCCGAAGGATACCAAGTTATAACTGCAGAAAATGGTGTGCAAGCAGTAAAAAAAGCTAGAAAAGAAAAACCGCAACTTATTATTTTAGATGTAATGATGCCAGAAATGGATGGTATTGAAGCATGTGAACAAATTAGAAAAATAGAAAGTCTAAACAATACGATTATTACTTTTCTAACCGCAAGAGGTGAGGATTACTCGCAAGTTGCTGGTTTTGATGCTGGAGCAGATGATTATATCACCAAGCCAATAAAACCAAAAGTTTTAGTGAGTAAAGTAAAAGCTTTGTTAAGACGCTTTAAAGATGAGGATGTAAGTGAAAGTATTGTGAAAATCGGTAGCCTGATTATTAACAGAGAAGAATATAAAATAGAACTTAAAGGCGTAGAAATCATTTTGCCAAGAAAAGAGTTTGAATTATTATCTTTACTAGCATCCAAGCCTGGTAAAGTTTTTAAACGGGAAGATATTCTGGATAAAGTTTGGGGAAATGAAGTTGTTGTTGGTGGAAGAACCATAGATGTGCACATTAGAAAACTTCGAGAGAAAATTGGTGATGATTACTTTAAAACCGTTAAAGGAGTTGGTTATAAGTTTGTAGATTAGTACCCGTTTTATCATCGCGTGTTACATTTAAAAACAACTCTAGTTTCGATACATCCTTATTATAATTAAGTAAATATAATGCAAAGAAAATTAAAAAAAACGTATAAGTTTGCTTTTAAAACAGCTTCGTACATCACTATTTTTTTAACGCTCTTAATGAGTGTTTTTTTATATAAGTTTTATATTCTAGATTGGATCCAAATTGTCTTTATTGCATTAGCCTGTTTTGTTTTTTCTTTTATAATTATTCAATATCGGGTAGAACAATTTATTTATAAACGTGTAAAAAAAGTATATGATGACCTTACGCTTTTAGAATCTTCTACTTTAAAAAAAGAAAGGATTACCACAGATATGGCAACACTTACACAAGAAATTGATAAGTATGCCAAAGACCGAAAACTAGAACTTGAAATGCTCAAAGTACGTGAAGAGTACCGAAAAGAGTTTCTTGGTAATGTGTCTCACGAGCTTAAAACGCCCTTATTTACCGTACAAGGTTATATTCTTACTTTATTAGATGGCGCTGTAAAAGATAAAAATGTACGCGACAAGTATTTAAGTAATGCGAATAAAGGCGTAGAAAGACTTATTTATATTGTTCGAGATTTAGATATGATTACCAAATTAGAAATTGGGGATTTAAGTTTAAATATAGAGACTTTTGATATTGTAGATTTAGTACAAAGTGTTTTTGAGCTCTTTGAGATGAAAGCAACCAAAAAAAATATCACCTTAACTTTTGATATCGATTATAAAGAACCAATTTTAGTCAATGGCGATAAAGAACGCATAGAACAAGTACTTACAAACCTTATTGTAAATTCTATAAAATACGGAAGCGAACAAGGGACGACAGAAGTTAGTATTGAAAACCTTATTAAAAACAAGGTTATTGTTCGGGTAACAGATAATGGAGAAGGTATTGAGAAAAAACACATCCCAAGATTATTTGAACGTTTTTACCGAGTAGATAAAAGTGGTTCACGTAAAGAAGGCGGTTCCGGATTGGGATTAGCAATAGTAAAGCATATTATTGAAGCGCATGACGAAAAGATTTATATAGAAAGTGAATTTGAAGTAGGAAGCGAATTTTCTTTCACGCTAGAAAAGGCCAAATAACCTTTTGTAATTCACATCATAATCAAAATGCTTTAATCCAGAACTAGTAGCTACAGCTTCTAGTTTGCTAATGGTAAAATCTTCCTGTTTACAACTAGGCACCATACCCAAAGCATCTAATCTTTTTGCTAAATATTCTTGTTCAAACTGACCAGGAGTTGGTATAAAAAAAGCTTTCTTTTCTAATTTTGCTAAATCCATTATGGTAGTATATCCAGAACGCGATAACACCAAAGCACTTTCATTTATCTTTTGTTCTAACAAAGCACTAGTCATAAAATTATAAATAGTCATATTGTCTTTTTGTAATTTGGTTTGCACTTCTTCAATAATACCCTTTACAAAAACAATGTTTCCTTTAAAGGTTTTTAATTCTTCAAGAAGTTTCTCTTCCAAAAATGTCCGTTGTGGTTCTGGTCCAGACAATATAACTAATAAATCGACGGTTATTATTGCTTCTTTTTTATGGAATCTACTTAACGGCCCTATATATTTTATTGGTAATTCCGGCACATCCACATGACCAAGTTTTCCGCTTAAATTAGGTTCACCTCTATTATCAGGTACCCAACAAACATCAAACTGTTTTATTATTTTTTGATGCATTTTAGTACTCAGCCAAGTAGTGCTTCCGCTTAAAACCTGTAGTTGGTGGCTTATAAAAACACAAGGCACTTTTTTGTTATGCAAGCCAAGTCTATTATCGCTAATAATTCCGGTAATATGATGTGCTTCAATAATGGTTTTAATGGCTTTTTTTTCCGCTTTAATAGCTTTTAAAACCTTAGGAGAATCTTTTAATAATTTCCATTTAAATAGTTTTGCATTTTTAGCATATGCAATTTGGTAAGAAGGTAGTTCCAGCGCTTCCAAATCTGGAAATTCCTTTTTTAGTAATTGTAAGGCAATACCATCGCTGGCCAAAACAACTTCAAAATCATGTAATAATAATGCACGGATAATTGGTATACATCGTGTAGCATGACCAAGGCCCCAATTAAGAGGTGCAACTAATATTCGTTTTTTACCTTTCATAAAAAACAAAGATAAGCATAAACAAGGCTCGTTATATTTCCTTAATTTTGCCAAAACATTAAATAATTGTGGGAAGTAAAAATAAACTGAAACGTTTTAAAGAAAACGAAACTTTTAAAAACGTATTTGAACCAACAAGGGAAGAGCTAGTAGATGCGCAATACCAATTAAAAGGAAACTGGTGTGCTACCTTTTTTAAAAATGATAACCCTTTAGTTTTAGAACTTGGTTGTGGTAAAGGCGAGTATAGTGTAGCTTTAGCTGAAAAATATCCAAATAAAAATTTTATAGGTATCGATATTAAAGGAGCGCGTTTTTGGAGAGGTGCTAAAACAGCAATCGAAGAGAATATACCAAACGTAGCTTTTATTCGTACGCAAATAGAATTGGTAGAGCATGTTTTTGCTGCAAATGAAGTTGATGAAATTTGGATTACTTTCCCCGATCCACAAATAAAATATAAGCGTACCAAACACAGAATGACGAATTCTGAATTCTTAAAACGCTATAAAAACATCCTAAAACCAGACGGAATCATGAATCTTAAAACAGATAGTGAGTTCATGCATGGCTATACTTTAGGTTTGTTGCATGGTGAAGGTCATGAAGTATTATATGCAAATCATAACGTATATAAACAAGAAGGAAGTCCAGAAGAGGTAACCAGTATTCAAACCTTTTATGAAAGTCAATACCTTAAAGAAGACAAAGCAATTACGTATATTCGTTTTAAAATAAAATAGTTTGACTATAACCATTACATTTTTTTTAGGATTACTTGTTGCTTTAGTTGGTGTAACTCCTCCTGGATTACTTAACATGACCGCTGCAAAAATTAGCCTAAAAGATGGGTATTCTAGAGGAATCACTTTTTCTATTGGAGCCTGTGTTATCATTGTCATTCAAACATATCTTGGAGTGCTTTTCGCACGCTATTTGAGTAATCATCAGGATGTTGTAGACGTTTTACAACGGGTTGCCTTTATACTGTTTGTTCTGATAACGATTTATTACTTATTAATAGCCAAAACCGAAGATAAGCCAAAAGCAGAACTAAAAGTAAAAAGTAAAAAGAGTAGGTTTTTTCAAGGCATGCTGCTTTCTGCTTTAAATGTTTTCCCTATTCCGTATCAAGCGTATATGAGTATAACGCTTGCTTCTTTTGGCTGGATGAGTTTCGAAAAAACAAGTATTTTTTCCTATGTCGCTGGAGCTGCAACAGGTAGTTTTGTCATCTTTTATATCTATATTTTCTTTTTCGATAAAATAAAAAGCAAGACACTTACTTCGCAAAAAAGCATGAATTATCTTATTGGTACCGTAA
>JAGPUY010000038.1 GCA_018067265.1 Oceanihabitans sp.
GGAGGAACCATAGGAATGATAAAAGATTCTAAAACTGGAGCTTTAAGGGCTTTTGATTTTAAAAATTTATCTAATAAAATTCCGGAACTCAATTTGTTGGATTGTGAAATTGAGGCTATTTCATTTGAAGAACCAATAGATTCTAGTAATATGAATCCAGAATATTGGTCGCAAATCGCTACAATTATAGAAGAGAATTATACTCAATTTGATGGTTTTGTAGTCTTGCATGGTAGTGATACCATGAGTTATACAGCATCTGCTTTAAGTTTTATGTTAGAAAACTTGAGCAAACCAGTAATCTTTACAGGATCGCAATTACCCATTGGAGATTTACGTACAGATGCTAAAGAAAATTTAATTACTTCCATACAAATAGCGGCTTTACAAAAAAAGAATAAACCCGTTATTCAAGAAGTCGGTTTGTATTTTGAATACAAATTATATAGAGCCAATAGAACCACTAAAATTAATGCAGAACATTTTGAAGCTTTTGCATCCTTAAATTATCCAGATTTGGCAGAATCAGGAGTGCATTTAAAAGTGAATAAGGAACATTTATTAAAACCTAAAAAAGCGGCAAAATTAAAAGTCTTTAAAAGTTTTAATGAAAATATTGCATTAGTAAAACTATTTCCAGGAATCTCTAAGGCACTTTTAGAATCTATTTTTTCTACCCCAAATTTAAAAGGAGTTATTTTAGAAACCTATGGCGCCGGAAACTGTTCTACAGAAAATTGGTTTATCGAATTGTTAGAAAATACCATTAAAAAAGGAGTACATATTATTAATATTACGCAGTGTTCTGGAGGAAGTGTGGCTATGGGACAGTATGAAACGAGCGAAAAGCTTAAAAAAATAGGTGTAATTTCAGGAAAAGACATAACTACAGAGGCTGCTATTTGTAAACTTATGTATTTATTAGGACAAAAAATCATGCCTAAAACCTTCAAAATCACATTCGAAACTCCTTTAAGAGGAGAAATGGCTTAAAATTAACTGTCAAAATTTTAACATCTAAACTTTTTTTTGTTATTTGAGCCACTGTAATAAAGGATTAAAAATTACAGAGAGGTGGCCGAGTGGCTTAAGGCGCACGCTTGGAAAGCGTGTATGCGTTAATAGCGTATCGAGGGTTCGAATCCCTTCCTCTCTGCAAAAGAGTTTTTGTACATTAGTTAAAAATTCTTTTGCTGTTTTATATAGTAGGACTTATTAATAATAATATTTCCTCCCGTATAAGCCGCTTTTTTATTTTTTAATTGCATTTTTTTTATATCTTTAACACTTTAACTAATAAAATTAAGATCAAGAACCAATGAAAAGATTATTTTCAATTCTAGCCATAGTATGTTTTATGGCATTCGGAACAGCAAATGCAACAACTAATGCAAGCACTATTGCAACAACAGTTGTTACAACTCAAGATGATGCAGCAGATGCAGCAACAGTAGAATCAGAAGGATTTCACCAAGAACTTAAAAGACGATTTATTGAAGGTGGACCAGGATTCATGGGAATCGTATTATTATGTTTAATTCTTGGATTAGCAATTGCTATCGAAAGAATTATCTTTTTAAACTTATCTAGTACAAATACAAAAAAATTAACACAAAACGTTGAAGACGCATTACAATCAGGTGGTTTAGAAGCTGCTAAAGAAGTATGTAGAAACACAAAAGGACCTGTTGCCTCTATATTCTATCAAGGATTAGATAGAGCTGACGGCGATTTAGAAGCTGCTGAAAAAGCGGTTGTAGCTTACGGTGGTGTTCAAATGGGTCAATTAGAGAAAAACGTATCTTGGATTTCTTTATTTATTGCATTAGCGCCAATGTTAGGTTTCATGGGAACTGTAATCGGTATGATTCAAGCCTTTGATAAAATTGAAGCTGCTGGAGATATGCAACCTTCACTTGTTGCAGGTGGTATTAAAGTAGCACTTTTAACAACAGTATTTGGACTTGTAGTTGCAATTATTCTTCAAATATTTTATAATTATATTATTTCAAAAATTGACAGTATCGTTAATGACATGGAAGATTCTTCTATCAACTTAATGGATATGTTATCAAGATATAAGAAGTAATACTAATAATTCTAATTTTTAAATAATATTATGAATTCACAAAAAATAATTACCATAATAGCAGGAGTAGTTGGTGTAATTGCCATGTTCTTCCTAATTAGAATTATTGGAGTAGGTGATGAAGCTATTAAAGCTGGTGAGTCTGATGGTATGGTAAATACATTTATGTATATAGCATATGTTATATTAGGTCTAATACTAGTTTTAGTTGTACTATTTACATTAAAAAACATTTTCACTAATAAAGACACTTTAAAGAGTGCTATAATGGGTGTTGGTGCGTTTTTAATCGTAGGTGTGATTTGTTACTTTCTAGCCTCAGGAGTGGAAACACCAATGAAAGATGGTGAAGTACTTTCTGCTGGCGATTCTAAATTAGTAGGAGCTGGATTATATATGTTCTATGCACTTGCTATTATAGCGATAGGAACTATGTTACTATCTTCAGTTAAAAAAATGATTAAATAAGATGGCAAAAAGAGCAGCACCAGAAGTAAATGCAGGATCGATGGCTGATATCGCTTTCTTACTCCTTATTTTCTTCTTAGTAACAACAACGATCGAAACAGATTCTGGTTTGAACAGAAAGCTGCCTCCAATGGAGGATTCTGATGAAGATGTTATTATTAAAGAGAAAAACATTTTTCAATTAGAAGTTAATAGAAAAAACCAGTTGTTTTTAAAAACAGGTGGAGAGGAAAAAGTAATTGAAATCAAAGAATTGCGTGCATCGGCTGTTACTTTTCTAGATAATGGAGGAGGAGCAGGAGATAATGCTTGTCAGTTTTGCCAAGGAAAGAAAAATCCAAGGTCTTCTGATAATTTTGATAAAGCAATTATTTCTTTACAAAATGACAGAGCCACGGAGTATGACACGTATATAGCAGTCCAAAATGAAATTATTGCTGCTTATAATGAGTTAAGAAATAGAGAATTTAAAAGAGCATTTCCTAGTTTAGATATGAACTTTATTGAGGCTGAAAATGCATATTCAGATGCAAGAACAACACCTGCAACAAAAGCGAAACTAAAAGAGAAATTAGAGCAAATTAAAATCTTAGTGCCTCAAAAATTCTCTGAAGCAGAGCCGAAGTCTAATTAGATAAAAAACTTAAATAAAATATGTCTAAATTTAAAAAGAAAAAAGGAGGCGAAATGCCAGCAGTGAATACTGCATCCTTACCAGATATTGTATTTATGTTATTATTCTTTTTCATGGTGGCTACTGTTATGAGACAAAACACTTTAATGATTGAGAATAAATTACCTCAAGCAGATCAAGTTGAAAAACTAGATAAAAAGAGTTTGGTAATGTATATTTATGCTGGTAAACCTAGTACAAATTTTAAAAGCCAATATGGTAGCGAGGCTAGAATACAGCTAAACGATAAGTTTGCTGATGTTAAGGATATTGCTGCTTTTATAGCTGCCGAAAGAGCCGCTAAAAGAGAAGAAGAAGTACCTTTTCTTACTACTGCTTTAAAAGTAGATAGTAAAGCAAACATGGGATTGGTAACAGACATCAAACAAGAATTGCGTAAGGTAAACGCATTAAAAATTAATTATACTACTAGAAAAGGTAATGCCTTAGAAGGTTTAAAGAAATAATTATAAATCTTAATTTTATTAAAAGGCGTTTTGAGAAATCATTACGCCTTTTTTTTGTAGCAAATGAAAAATATTTTTTTAATTGTACTGTGCTTTTGTAGTCTTACGAATTCTTTTTCGCAAGAAGAAGTTGTGGAACAAGAGGTAGACTCTTTATATAAAGAAGATCAATTTTACGTTGGTGTTACCTATAATTTATTGATTCAAAGACCGAAAGGTGTTTCGCAAAGTGGTTTTTCTAGCGGATTTCATTTAGGGTATATTAAAGATATGCCAATTAATGTCAATCGCAATCTGGCCATTGGTATGGGTTTAGGTCTTTCTAGCAATTCTTTTAACCAGAACCTGTTAATAGATAAGGATAGTAATAGCGATTATACATACACGGTTTTAGACGATAACGAAACATCGTATACCAAGAATAAATTTACTACCTATATGATTGAAGTGCCTATGGAGTTTAGATGGCGGACTTCTACACCAACCGAATATAAATTCTGGAGAATATACACCGGATTTAAATTGGGCTATGTACTTGCTAATTCTTCCAAGTTTAATGGAGAGACTACTATTAAACACAGTAATATTTCGGACTTTAATAAGTTTCAATATGGGTTTACTATCAGTGCAGGGTATAACACCTGGAATATTCACTTCTATTATGCATTAAATACACTATTTAGTAAAGATGCACAATTAGACAATTCAAGTTTAGATATGCATGCCGTTAAAATAGGTTTAATGCTTTATCTTCTTTAACGGAGATAACCCAATAGTTTGGAAGTTGTTTTGTGCTAGTAGGATCTGGATGAAGCCAAACGTTTCGTTTAATACATCCAGTAATTTAAAAGGGTAAACTGCGGTAATACACCAATACAAAGACCTGCTAATAACTCCACATAATTATGTGCTTGTAAGTGTAATCTGGAAGTGGCAATGGCTCCGGTAAGTATTGCCATGATAGCCAAGGTCCCATTGATATTTATTCCAAAGTGTATGCTTAAAGCGATATAAAACATAAATACACCAGATACAGCGATCATGTGTATGCTTGCTTTGAATTTTAATATAGCTAGAATAAAGCAAGTAAGATTAGATAGTAATATACCAATGAAAAAATAGTAGAGCTCTATAACCTCACTAGGAGGAAAAACACGTCTTACTATTAAATAGATAATAATACAATTAAGTCCTAAAGGTAAAATACGTTCTTTAGCCGTTTTTAAATATATACTATTGGTTTTGCCTATCGTTTTTAATAAGTAATAGATTAGTATTGGCAGTATTACGGTTAAAATAGAAATAGAAATAAGCTTCGCTTGTATTATTTCTTTAGGAATAAATCGTGGTGACTTTGAAAAGTAAAAAACCACACCAAGTAATGGCATAATTATAGGGTGAAAAATAAAGGATATACTTTTTAGAATGTGATTCATTAAATCTTTTTTCGAAGCCTGGCCACAGGAATGTCTAATTGTTCTCTGTATTTTGCAACCGTACGTCTGGCAATTGGGTAGCCTTTTTCTTTTAATATTTTTGCTAGAGCTTCGTCAGTTAAAGGCTTTTTCTTGCTTTCTTCTTCAATAACGGTCTCTAGTATTTTTTTTATTTCTCTAGTAGAAACTTCTTCTCCTTTATCATTAGTCATCGACTCACTAAAGAACTCTTTTATCAATTTTGTACCATAAGGAGTATCTACATATTTACTGTTTGCAACACGAGAAACCGTGGAAACATCCATTTCAATTTCATCTGCAATATCTTTTAAAATCATAGGTTTGAGGTTGCGCTCATCTCCCGTTAAAAAATATTCACTTTGGTAATGCATAATAGAACTCATGGTTACAAAAAGTGTCTGTTGTCTTTGCTTAATAGCTTCAATAAACCATTTTGCGGCATCTAGTTTCTGCTTAATAAACATCACGGCATCTTTTTGCGACTTGCTTTTTTGTTTGGTGTCTTTATAGCCTTTAAGCATGTTGTTATACTCTCGAGAGACATGAAGTTCTGGTGCGTTTCTTCCGTTTAAGGTAAGCTCTAGTTCGCCATTTACAATCTTTATGGCAAAATCTGGAACAACGTGTTCTACTCTTCGGTTATTTCCAGCATAGCTTCCACCTGGTTTCGGATTTAAGCGTTCTACCTCGTGTATGGCGTCTTTAAGCTGCAACTCACTGATATCAAATTTTTGTAAAAGCTTTTTATAGTGTTTTTTAGTAAACTGTTCAAAAGCCTTATCAATAATATTAGTTGCTAATGCTACATCTGGATGCTGTTCTTTTCTATGTAATTGTATCGATAAACATTCTTGTAAATTTCTTGCTCCAACTCCTGCAGGATCTAATTGATGCACAATTTTTAAAACCCTTTCAATTTTTTCTTCTGTAGTAAACACGTTTTGTGTAAAAGCCAAATCATCCATAATATCCGATAATTCTCTTCGTATATACCCACTTTCATCTACACTACCAACCAAGAATTCTGCGATATCGCGTTCTTCGTCATTTAATCTGTAGGTATTTAATTGGTTTACTAAATGTTGTGTAAAAGAAGTCCCTGCTGCATAAGGCATGGTTTTTTCTTCATCGTCTGCACTATAATTATTGACTTGCGTTCTGTAATCTGGTACTTCGTCATCACTTAAATATTCATCTATATTAATATCTCCAGCATCTATGGTTTCATTGTCATCATAATCATCTTTGGTGTTATCTAGATCATCATCATAGTCACTATCATTTTCTTCTTTACCACCTTCAAGTGCAGGATTTTCCTCAAGTTCTTGCTTTAAACGTTGTTCAAATGCTTGCGTTGGCAACTGTATCAATTTCATTAATTGAATTTGTTGTGGCGACAACTTTTGTGATAATTTGAACTGTAAATATTGTTTAAGCATTGTTGTATGTTAATATTACCAACGTATTGTTTGAAATTGTTATAAAAGAAAATGATAATTTTTTTCTTTATACAAGTACTAAAAATAAAGCATAGCCTAAATTACGGTTTCTTTTTCTTAAGAAGTAGAAAGGGAAAAGGTGCTTTTTTAACTACCATTTTAAACGATGAATGGTAGTAGAGTTAAAAATAAAAAAAACAATCTAGATTATAACTAATCTAGATTGTTTTAATTAAAATATTTTTAGGATCTGTAGTTATTTCGTGGCTTTGTTCTCTTTGAAATATTTATAAAGAATACTTACAGCAAGAAAACTCCAAATTAGTCTATACACCCAAATATTTAATTCCATACCAAATATAGAAGAGTGATTAGAAGTACTGAAAAAACTATAAACTAGGTTTGCTATAGCTAATATTCCTATTATTAATGATAATTTTCCTTTCATAGTTGTTTTAATTTTAACTCCTCTTTCTTCAAACACAAAAAAGCATTTGAATTCATTCTCCTCTTTAAAAAGAAGAGGAGAGCTAGATTAGATACTCATTTTACTTGTTCCTCTCTTTGAATTAAGAGCGGTGAATTCTAATTTTTTATAAAAGAGATTTCTCGGTAAGCTCGAAATGACAAAATTAATATCTTAAAATTCTGCGTTTTGAGGAGTTCTTGGGTAAGGTATTACGTCACGAATGTTTGTCATTCCTGTCGCAAACATCACTAAACGTTCAAAACCTAAACCAAATCCGGAATGAACAGCGGTACCATATTTACGCAAATCTAAATACCACCAAAGCTCTTCTTCAGAGATGTCTAATGCAGCCATTTTTTCTTTTAAAACGTCTAAACGCTCTTCACGTTGTGCACCACCAACGATTTCTCCTATTCCTGGGAAAAGAATATCCATAGCGCGAACGGTTTTACCATCTTCGTTTAAACGCATGTAAAATGCTTTAATGTTTGCAGGATAATCAAATAAGATTACCGGACATTTAAAGTGTTTTTCTACTAAGAAACGCTCGTGTTCACTTTGTAAATCTGCTCCCCATTCTTCAATAATATAATTGAATTTTTTCTTCTTATTTGGCTTCGAGTTTCTTAAGATATCAATAGCTTCGGTATAACTAACACGTTTGAAATTATTATCTACAACGAATTTTAATTTTTCAATTAAACTCATTTCACTGCGTTCTGCTTGTGGTTTCGTTTTTTCTTCGTCTAATAAACGACTTTCTAAAAATTCTAAATCTTCCCGATTGTTTTCTAAAATGTAGTTAATAACCGATTTCATAAAGTCTTCCGCTAAATCCATATTTCCAGCCAAATCCATAAAAGCAACTTCAGGTTCAATCATCCAAAATTCAGATAAATGACGCGAAGTATTGGAGTTTTCTGCTCTAAATGTTGGCCCAAAAGTATATACTTTACCAAGAGACATGGCGTATGTTTCTGCTTCTAATTGTCCCGAAACGGTTAAGTTGGTTTCGCTTCCAAAAAAATCTTCTTTAAAATCTACTTTACCTTCTTCTGTTAATGGCGGTGTTTTAGCATCTAAATTAGTTACTCTAAACATTTCACCAGCTCCTTCGGCATCACTTCCAGTTATAATAGGAGTGTGCATGTAGTAGAAACCGTTTTCATTAAAGTATTTATGTACCGCAAAAGATAAACTAGAACGTAAACGCATGATGGCACTAAATGTGCTGGTACGTGTGCGTAAATGTGCGTTTTCACGTAAGAACTCGAACGAGTGCTTTTTAGGTTGAATTGGGTAGGTTTCTGGATCGGAGTCACCAAGAATTTCAATGCTTTTTACGGCAATTTCTACTTTCTGACCTTTTCCTTGGCTTTCTATCAGTTCTCCTTTTATATGTACTGCAGCTCCAGTTGTTATGCGTTTAAGCGTATTTTCGTCTGTGTTTTCAAAATCTACAACGCATTGTATATTGTTAATTGTCGATCCGTCATTTAAGGCAATAAAACGTTTAGCACGAAAGGTTCTAACCCAACCGTTTATTTCTATTTCTTGACCAAATTGGTCTTTGGCTAATAATTGTGAAACTGTGTTAGTGTTCATTGTATTTTATTTTTTTTCATCTACGCCAAGGCTTCGATGTATATGGATGCAAATATAATTTATTGTTGTATTTATTCTTCGGAAACCTTTAGATTTTCATCTTCATCATTTTCGTCGGGAATAATATTTATTGCTGGTTCTCTTAAAACTTCTTTGTTGGCAATGCTTCTTTCTAACGAAAGTAGTAAAGATGGTAAAAGTAATAGGTTAGAAAGCATGGCAAATAATAGTGTTGTAGAAACTAAAGCACCTAAAGCTACGGTACCTCCAAAACTAGAAAAGGTAAATACCAAGAAGCCGAAGAATAATACGATAGAGGTATAAAACATACTAACGCCTGTTTCTCGTAAAGCGGCGTACACCGATTTTTTAATTTTCCAGTGGTTGGCAATTAATTCTTGTCTGTATTTTGCTAAGAAGTGAATGGTGTCATCTACAGAAATCCCAAATGCAATACTAAAAACTAATATCGTGGATGGTTTTATTGGTACTCCTAAATAGCCCATTAGTCCTGCTGTAATTAGTAAAGGGAGTAGGTTTGGTATTAAGGAAACAACAATCATTCTAAAAGAGCGAAACATATACGCCATAAATAATGCTATCAATAAAATAGCAAGGGATAATGAAATCGCTAAGTTTTTTACTAAATATTTGGTTCCTTTTTGAAAAACTAAGGCTTTTCCTGTCATGGTAACATTAAAGTTTTCGGAAGGAAAAACCTTGTCTATTTTATTTTGAAGGTTTTCTTCAATGCGTTCCATTTTGTCTGTACCAATATCTTTCATAAAAGTAGTGATACGTGCGTATTGT